>JANNLW010000455.1:0-10908 GCA_031397145.1 Sphingomonadales bacterium
GACGCCATGATTTACAGGCGCCGGGCTCCAAGTTTTGTTGAACTTCAGAGAGCGAGCGAAGTTCAACTGTGGTCGCAGTTCTATAAACGGACGAATGGCGAATTGGTTCCTCATCGAAAACTGTCGTCGGCACAATTGGGCTTCCAATCCACACACTATCCGCCTGTTGGGTGCCCAATCCATCTTGCCCAATCGATCCGGGTGAAACCAACGAGCAGGGCGATCATGCCGACCTGAATCGCGATTCCCAACGGACTGGTGATGGACTGCTCGAGCATTTCGCCAACGCTTGTGCTTTCGATGCCCTTCGCTGTGACGAGATAGACCGAATATGAAATTGTGCGCCCCACGAAAAAGGCGGCAGTGAAGCCAAGGAGTGGAACTTTGGCAAGCCCAGCGGCTTCGAACAATTGCGCCGAGGGAATAGGTGCCAGAGCAAACAGCCCAACCGCAATGATCGAATTCCGCTTCCTTCGCTCGAACGCTTCTCGGGCAGCCGCAACGTTTCTCTTTGTCTTTGCTGAAACATGGCCAGCCATCATTCGGAACGCATGAGCCAAGAGAAATCGCCCCGTAGCAGCCGCAAATGCAGCGATCGGTACTAACGCAACGGCAGGTAATTTCGTGTTGATCCCGTACATCACGATCACGGACCAGGTCGGAGGTCCAAATGCAGGCATCAGGTTCACGCCAAGTACAATTGCGAAGAGGATCAGATATTGCGCCATTTTTGCCTTCCGGACCGGCTTGCAACATTTTGTAATTTCAGTTCGCCATCAGAAACTTCCCGTGAGCAACTTCACCAACCGTCCAATCCTTAAGGACAGGATCAAATGCCTGCTGGCGGCACATCGGGCGACTCGGTGTTTTCGTCCTGCTCTGGCGTTTGCTGGCCCAAATCATCCGGCCCGCCCGCTGCCTGGTCGGAGTCCGGATGCCCGGCAGAAAGGGCGTCCGATACGTCGACAAGGCCTATTTCATGCCTTTTGTGTGGAGTGCCTCCACCGCTGGATAAAGCTTTGTCGCGTTTGGTAGAGCTCATCTGAGAACCCTTCCGTCATTCCGGTCAAAGGCGGCCTGTAACAAGCAACACAACGACAACGATCAGGATAATACCGATCAGCCCGACTCCGCCATGGCCAAAGCCGTAGCCATAGCCGCCAAAGCGTCCGCTGAAACCGCCCGCCAGAAAGATCACCAGAAGAATGATGAGGATAAGCCCGATAGACATGTTGCAACTCCATCCTTGAATTGTTCAATTGTTCCGTGTGAGGAAAACGCACGGCGCGCTTAAATGTTCCGGCAAATGGATTCTTATGTTGTCGTCACGACAATCTTGAATTGGGGCAGAGTGCTGCCGCTTGCCGGTTGATCTGGAATTGAAAAATCCGGGACAACCATAGTCATCCCGGGTGTCGGAAGTCAGGGGTGCCTCGTCGTGACGGTTGTAGTGGTCTTTTCAACGACAGTCGGGGCAGCCTTCCGAACGACACGATGCGTCGTGTGCTTGACGGCACGACGCGTTGTGTGACGAACCGGCGCGGCCGGAGTTCTCACATTCAACTCGTCCACCGTAGCGACAGTGGTGGTCGCAGGCTGGGGCGGCGGCGGAGCGTTGCGGAGGGCATCTGCTTGAGCGTTTGCGGAAGCCGCTGACTGTTCAGCTGAATCTGCGCGGACATTAGCACTGGCGGGCGATTGCTGGGCTGCAGCGGCCGAGGCCTGGGCATCAAGCACGACCGCATTGTTCGCAGCTGTCTTGTTCTGGTTTGCGCTCACAATTGCCGGATCGGCAAATTCTCCAGCATTCTGAGCGGCGGCAATTGCTTTTTCTTTCTTCCCCTTGGACAGAAATGCTTCTGCGCTCGCCAACGCGGCGCGAGCTGAGACTGCAGCCCGGCGGCTTCGCTGCTTGCACCAGCCTTGTCGCCGGATGCGATCTTGCGTTTGGCCTGCGCAATCGCCTCAACCGCTCGCGTGTTTTGGCCCGCCTGCGCTGCAGCCGAAATTATTGATAGGGCGAGTATCGCCGAAAGGCTGGCAAAACGATTGAATAGGCTAAAGCGACGCAAAATTTTTACTGTAAGTTAGATGTTGAGCATCCCTTACAGTTGTGCCGGGCGGCCAGGTGAACGAAATTCGGGGTGCCAGTTGCGGCGCGATCGCCGTGTCAAAACAAACTGGAGTGCACTGGCGCGCGCCTGTCTATTGCCCTTGCAAGGACCGTATGAGCGCTTGCCACCGCAACTTCCGGCCGCGCCAAGAATGGCTGGGCCAGATGACAATCGCCACGAGCGAAGGAACAATATGCCCCGACAGAGATTCTCTCTCCATGATAGACAACAGCAAACCCATCAGAATTCCCAACAGGCGCGCCAGTGTGGGAGGGGTGATCCTGTTGTTGCTCGTTTTGGTCCTCGTGTTTCTGGCCGTCGGATATTACTGACCTTTGTATTCTGGGGCTCAAGCGAAACTCACGTCCAATATGCCAATCGGCATATGATCGCGGTCGATAATTTGGCTTGCCGACCCATTCAGTGGGTCTTTCCATTATTCGTCACCAACATACGCAGCAATTCGGCGAACCGATTATTAATACGCGGGCCGAAAAGCGCTCATTAGCCATGGAACAATTGGTGCCTTCGGAAGTTTTCTTGAAGAAGAGCAAGGATACACCTCATTGCCAAATCCTCATGATGCGGAGGCACCATCCCATGACCAAGGTAGAGTATCGAAGTATCAAGCAATCGCTCCGCGACGATCTTAGCGAAGCACGGGGGGCTTTTGCCAATTGGCGCAACTGTGAGAATTGTGCCGAACACACAACATCGCTCTATTGCGACGAACATGGCGCTTTAATGCAACAGTATGCCGATGCTCAAAATGCCTTCGGCAGTCATGTCCGAATGCAAAGATGATGAGCCTCGGCAGGCGCGCCGTCGACCGGAGTTAGCAATGACGATGGACAAATTCACACCCGTCGAAAGGAGACTGATATGAAGCCCCACAATCTGATGAAAGCTGGCGCGTTGTCGCTATCGCTCATTGCGGCACCCGCCACACTGTCGGCGCAAGGGACACAACCCCCGGAAACCCCGGTCACACCCGACATACCAATGCCTCCGGGTTCGCCGAATCCATCGCTTCCACCTGTCGAAGTTCCAGCGCCGCCAGCAACGCCAGATTTGCCGCCTGAACATATAGCGATTCTGGGCGCCTCGCCGGCAGCGAAGAGTGCCTATCCGCCCTGCACAGCCACGTTGCAGGATCAGTGCACGAACACGCGGCCTGAAGCAGATGTGAAGGCGGCCCGCCCGAACAAAATGCCGGTGCACCGACATCATTTCAATCGCTGAATTAGAACTCCTCTCAACGTTCGTTTTGCCAAATCGGATGCCGCTCTCTGCCTAGCCCCAAATTTCGGATGGCCGCTGCCTTGGGCACGTGCCGCTCGCCCAAGCCTTAACATGATGTCCGAAAGGAGGGTCGTGCCGACTGCCAAAGCAGCGCGTAAAAAGCCCGCCGCATCGGGGGTGGGAGAGGCGGCGGGCTTGATTACGCTGTCGGCTGATACCGAACCTGTTCGGTTTCCAACCAACAAGCGTAAAACCTTCATATGCCAGAATTGTTCCATGTCAGGAGAACGACAGGATCCTGGTCTTGCGACGACGGACAGACAGGCCCAGCAATGCAAAGCCTCCAAACATCATCATCCAAGTCGACGGTTCCGGGATAGCTGAAAACACCGTCGCGCGAACGATAAGGTCGTCATAATCATCATCCTGATTGGTGACCTCATCATCATATCCGAAATAGAATGTGGTAACACTGCTGCCGCTTGCCTGATTAGGGCCAAGAAAGATTCCGAAGCCGTTTTGGCCAATTGTCGCAGCGGCGCCACCCGAGCTCGAGAAATTGAGCAATCCCCCAAGCGAGCCGAATGAAAAAGACTGCGTTCCAATGAGAATCGGTGCAGCGAAATAGTTCGAGTAAGACGAGTTTTCAGTCAGGGACGACCCGCTCGAGGTGCTGAATGTGTCATTGAAACCGCTTTCACTGCCGAGAAACTCGAACACGATGGTGGCGGGGCCGTTGAGAAAGAGCGAGGCGCCCGACGCGCCATATCGGGTCAGTCCAAGACTGGCGAGACTGGCCTGAAAATTATTGGTATTCGGAATCAATTTCGATGCGCCAAAATTGACGGTCAGATCGACTG
The DNA here is from genome assembly GCA_031397145.1 of Sphingomonadales bacterium. Classification (GTDB taxonomy): domain Bacteria; phylum Pseudomonadota; class Alphaproteobacteria; order Sphingomonadales; family Sphingomonadaceae; genus Aquisediminimonas. The sequence goes on from JANNLW010000455.1 coordinate 4,217, forward strand.
CAGCGTGAGACGCCGTGGGGAGGGCCAAAGCCAATGTCGCGGCAGCCAGTATCTGGTTTTTCATAGTTAAAGCCCTGTTTTCTTTGTTGATGCTGCCTTAACCTGAAGATCATGCGGATGTTCCGTCGACCACCAATCATAAACTGGCAAATCGCGTTCAGACCTGTTTTGGGACGGATTCCAAATGCACGGTGCGGTCGGCTTCCCGACCGGCTCATTCGCGCTTTCGCCATGGCGTCATCTCTGCACAACCGAACAAGCGATAGTCGCAACGGAGACAATCCGTGATCAAGAAGCTTTTCAATGCAGCAGCCGTCGCCAGTGTGGCCTTGGCAGGTTTTGCATCCGTCCCGGCATTGGCCCACGTAAATGATAGCCGTGGCGGATATGAGCGGGATGACGATAATGATCAGGGCGATCGGGGAGAACACCGGCGCTATCAGAATGGGTCGAGGTAATACGACTATCAGGCACAGCAATATGACCAAGTATAACAATGGCCATCCGCGGCAGAAATATCGCCGTGCGCGGCGTTGTTCGTCTGGCACCACCGGGGCAATTCTTGGTGCTGCGCTCGCGGCGGGTTGCTTGGTCGTGAGGTCGGCCGCAGAGGCTATTACAATCGGCCAAGCACAACAGGTTTGATGATCGGAGCAGGGGGCGGAGCCTTGGCCGGTCGCGCCATTGAGCGGAATCGCTGCCGATAGGTGTGTGGAACGAGAGATGCCGCAACCATCGACATAGCGACCTTCCCGCTCGCCCCGGTCGGACTTACTGAGGGTTTCGCCGCAGGGTTTTTTCGGCAGAGGAGTGCGTATTCCTATCGCTTAGTGCCTGATGGTCTCGACGGGAATGAGCTTGCCATCGCCTCTGTTTCCAGCCTGGTGTTAGTAAGCCTTTTAGGGGGTGTGCCAGGCCCACTTCTATTTGACAAATTCGAACACTTCACGTCTCTGCGGTCATACGAAGAGGCTAAGAACCTGACTATGGGCCGCACGCGTTCTGCGCTCGATGTTGACAACGGCATTCTCGATTTCCGAGGTCTTGAGTTCGTCTTCAAAGTCCAAGCTTGCAGTTGCAACGACCTGCTCAGGGGCGAGGTGCAAGGTGACGACTTGATTCACATGGCAAACACTTGGCTCGGACCGGGCGATCGCGCAGATCGCATCGTTGAGTGCAGGATTGGCCGGTCCGCCGATCAACAGTCCCTTGCTTTCGCGCGCGAGAAGAACCGCCACCAGCGCGAGTACACAACCAATCACGATAGAGCCCGCGCCATCAATTCGCGGATCGTCCAATGTGATGGACAATGCGATTGCGCAGGTTGCGATGACGATGCCAGCCAAGGCCGCACTGTCCTCCAGCAGAATGATAAAAGTTGAAGGGTCTTTGCTCCGACGTATCGATTCCCACCAACCTATTGTGCTGCGGGTTTTGCTTGGAGCCAGCTAGCGATCACAGGTCCGAACCTGCACCTTTTGGACGTCCTCGCTAATAGCGTATTGCCTGACATCTCGGATGCTGCGCCTTGCAGGGGGGGGAGCAAAGCGCCGCATCCGATTCTGGTTGCCCGGTCAGTAGCGCCGGTCGTCTTCAAATGTCGTGATACGAAGCCGACCACTCAACCGGTCAAGCCGCACATTGATCGCAGCTTCGTCGCTGACCGAGAGTTCGCCGTCACGGTTGCGGCTCATGTAACGTTCGCTGCGACGTATATTGTTGAGGTCACGCATGGCCCTATTGGTTACCGCGCGATTTAAGGTTCCCTCACTATTGGCCGAGCGGATGTAGCGTTCGAGCCAGGCTTCGCGCGCACGAACTTCGCGCGGCATTCCAGACCCCAGACCATTGATGCTCGATGGTCTTGCAATCCAGCGACCCTGGCCGTCATAGTAGCCCGAGATTGCCCCAGCATGCCAACGACCGCGATTGTCATAATAACCGGGCTGGTCTGCCGACATCCAGACACCCGCACTGTCACGATGGCCGCTTGCAGCGCCTACCATCCATCTGCCTCTGGAGTCGTAATGGCCCATTGTTGGTCCTGCGATCCAGCGCCCGCGATTGTCGTAATGGCCGCCCGCCGTGCCCGCGATCCACTTGCCGTCATTGTCGTAATAGCCATCAGCGGAAGCTGGAATCCAGCGTCCTTGAGCATCATAATAGCCGGCTGCTGATGCATCACTGTTTGAGGCAACCCATCGCCCTTGCGCGTCGTAATATCCGTTGGGTGTGCCTTCTACCCATTGATTATTGCGGTCATAATAGCCTTTGGCGGTTGTGCGGTCAGAGGTACCGACATGCCAGCGCCCCTTGTCGTCATAATAGCCGTAGGCGTCGCTGCGTCGAGCGGTTTGCGCGCTCGGATCAGGGATCGGCCCCGTGAAAACCCAGCGGCCGCGTGTGTCATAATAGCCAGAAGCATTGCCTGCGTGCCAGCGCGTGTCGCTGCCATAATAGCCGTTCTGCGGGTCGTTCACCCAGTTTCCGTTCGAGTCTCGGTGACCACTGGCGACACCCGCCAGCCAGCGCCCACTTCCATCATAATGGCCTGAGGTATTACCGGCGACCCAGCGGCCGCGATCGTCATAATAGCCAGCAGTTGAACCAGCGATCCACTGATCATCCCGGTCATAATAGCCATTGGCAGAAGCCGGAACCCAATGTCCCTGAGCGCCGTAGTAGCCGTTGTCAGCCTGCGTTCCTGGGTTTTGGATCCAGCGATTGCTGTCGTTGTAGTAACCATTTGGCGCGCCGTTCACCCATTCGCCATCACGGTCATAATAGCCGGTGGTCGCCGACGAATTTATGCCTGTCGCATGCCAGCGGTTGTTTTGATCGTAATATCCAAAGGCGTGGCTGCAATCGGCATTTGGCTTCGCGATCTGGTTCCCGACAACTCCGCCAATGACCGCGCCAATGACAGTGCCAAGCGTCTTGTCACCACGACCGGCAATGACATTGCCGGCAACACCGCCAACGGCAGCGCCGCCAACCGTTGCAACCACGCGGTTCGAACGTTGGCGTTCGCAGGATTGCTGGGCGAATGCGCTGACTGGGACTAACGCTGTGGCTGCCATACAGGCCGCGAGAAAATACTTACCCATGTTGGGATACTCCTAGAACGGGCGGGTGCCCTATGTGTGGAAGGTTAACGCGCGACGAGACCAAAGGTTCCGCGGACATTGTCGATAATGCGTCAGCGGCCAACGTGGATCGAGCTTAGCGAGCCAAGCGAACCTACGATGCCGAAAAGCTGGAGCAACCAGATGATGACGGCGATCACGACGACGGCGTTCAAGATGCTCTTGATCTTGCCATCCATCGGCAAATAGGTGTTGACGAGCCAAAGCAGCACGCCAATGACGATCAGTACGCCAACCAGACTGATGAGGGACATGAGGATTCTCCTTGGCATGGCCGCAAGCGTTGTGCTTTTGTGTCTTGCTCAAAGGGATAACCCGTCACTTTGCCAAAGGTTCCGTCGGCAGCGACACAGGTGGTTTTCCGATACCGACGTTGCTCAACATCTGGAGGAAGACCGGATGCGCGGCATAGTCATTGAAATCATGAAACCCTTCGGGCTTTTCAAACAAATATTCGCGAAACAATGGATAGCTTTCGCTCTTCAGTTCGCGCCCGATTTTGGCCTCATAGCCCAGGCCGGTAGGGTTGAAGGCGTGCGACGAAAAGATGAACTTTCCAAGCACGGGATCGCTTGGATTGACGGTATAGTCAAAACTCTTCACCTGGCTCCCAAGCAGTCGGAACTTGGTGCAGACAAACCCCTTGGACTTCACAGGTTGCTGCGTGACATCGCAGAAATCTATACGACCTATCGCGGGTGCTAGCAGCAAAACATGAAAGGCGTTTGTACGATCATCCAGTGGTTTTGGCGAGAGCATGGTCCGGTATGGCTTACCCCACCCTCTTGCTGCGCGGTTGGCCTTTGCCAGAAATCCGGTGTCATATACAGGATTGCCCAGCGCACTCATGACAACCGACGCCCCGCGACTATGCGCAATGATATAGACGTCGCGGCCTTCGATTTGAGCCAGTACATCGCGCAGTGCGCGCGATCCAACCATCTGGCTGGCATTCGCCACTTTGAACCAGATTTTGATCGCGCCCGCGCCTTTGCCGATGAGCCCGTCCCAGTAAAAACGGATGATGCCGTCGCCGGGCTTGAGATCAAGCTTTGCCTCGATCGCTGAGAACGGGATATTGGTTTCTTCGACCGACGCATTATAGCCGTGAACGAGGATGAAAATTCGCTTGTGCCGCCCGGCAAAACCTTTGATCTCGCCCAACTGGCGTGCCTCGTCCCGCTCGATCAGTGTCCTAAATTTGCGGCTATAAGCCGATTGCGTAAGCAGGTTTCCGGCCAGCCACTTCCCCTCGCCGGGCCTCTTTTTGTTGAGCCGCGGGCGGAAATAGGATTGCCAGCCAGCGGGATAGAGCGTGCCATTGGTGTCGGCAAAAACCTCTGCTGTATTGCTCGCGTCAGCAGGAAATACGAAGCGATTGGAAAGCGGGAAGGAATGACCCGCACACCCCGTTAGTGTCGCTGCGGCAAGCAGGATAGGCAAGGCTGGGCGCATCATCCTTTCAAATGGACGTCAGTGGCATGCTTTGGATAAGCTGCAACAGACACGGGATTGACAGGCTCGCCCGCCAATTTGGTTGCATAGCCGTGATTGACATCGCGGTGGTGCGCTTCGTCATCGCGAACGATCAGAACAATATCGCGCAACGTCGCATCCTTTTAATTTTTCGGGTTTCAGTGCCATAACCACGCGTTGACTGATATGTTCCCGAACCGACCCCTTCGGGCGCGCAGCGAGTGCCCGTGCGGGCCCTGGAACCTTTTTGCATTTCGCGCGTTTTGAATCTCAACCAAACAATGGGGATCGGACAATGCGAACGATAATTTCCGCCGCGATAGCGGCTTCAGCGTTGCTTGGCGGTTGCGCAAGTTATGGCAATACCGGTCCAGGCCCCAACTATCGGCAATACGACTATAATCGCCCCGACCCCGCCAATGGCGGCTATGACGCACGGCTCTATTACCGCGACGATCCGCGATACCGGGAGCGCCGTCTAGGCAATCGCGACCGCGTCTACCGTGGGACTGACGGTCGCTATTATTGCCGCCGCAACGACGGCACGACCGGCCTCATCGTTGGCGCGATTGCTGGCGGCGTGCTTGGCAACATCATCGCGCCCGGCGATTCAAAGACATTGGGAACAATTCTTGGCGCCAGTGGCGGCGCACTGGCCGGACGAGCCATCGGCCGACGTGACACGCGTTGCCGATGATCACACCCCAGTTCTGCCATGGCCACGTATCCCAATGAAAAAATTGATTGTCTTCGATCTCGATGGAACGCTGGCGACAAGCAAACAGGCCATTGATACTGAAATGGTTAAGCTTTTCGCTGAGCTGCTCAAACTGTGCGCCGTTGCCGTCATTTCGGGTGGTGACTGGCCTCAGTTTGAACGCCAATTACTTGGAATGCTGCCGCCGCTTGGCAATTATAACAAACTCTTCCTGCTCCCGACTTCAGGGACGAAATTCTACCGCTTTGACGGAGTCTGGTCGCAAATTTATGCGGACGATTTTTCGGTCGACGAACGCGAACGCGTTATGAACGCACTCACCCACGCTGCCGCTCAGGCAGGTTTTGCCGACGAAACCATCTGGGGCGAACAGATTGAAGATCGCGGAAGCCAGATCACCTTTTCCGGTCTTGGCCAGGATGCACATCCGGATGTCAAGGCAAGCTGGGATCCCGACATTCAAAAGCGGAATAGATTAAAGACCCTGCTGGACGTGCGGTTGCCAGACTTTGCCGTCCGCATCGGTGGTTCGACCTCGGTCGACATTACCAAACCCGGCATCGACAAGGCCTATGGCATTGGCAAATTGGCAGTGGTCAGTGGCTTTGATCCCTCTGAAATGCTGTTCATCGGCGATGCGCTTTATCCCGGAGGAAATGATGCCCCGGTGCGCGATGCCGGAGTCGCGACGATTGCCGTCCAAGATACTGCGGATACCAAGCTGGTGATCGAAACGATCATCAAGCTTGCTGGCCCAGCCTAATATTCTATCTTCGTGATAGTGGACAACAGCTCGGCGTATAGGCGTTGCACATCGTCCCTTTGGCTGAGCCCAGCGCCCGGAGAAAGAACAGCCGCCGTACCTGCTGCAACCCCGGATGCGAGTGCCACGCGCAAGGGCTTTCCTTGAGCAAGCGCCAGAGTCGCCCCACCGACAAAACTATCCCCAGCACCGACCGCGCTCCGGGCAACAACAGGCGGCACGTTGGCCGACCAGGCCTCATCCTTGCTAACGATCAAGGCGCCATCGCTGCCGCGCGTTAGGGCGACAATTTGGGTCGCGTTCGTCGCGATCAAAGCCCGTGCGGCCATAACTTGCGTCACTGTGTCGGGCAATTCCCGCCGCGTGAGCTCTTCTAGCTCCCGTAGGTTTGGTTTAATCAGGAACACGCCCTTGTCGAGGGTTGCACGAAGTGCCGGGCCAGACGTGTCAAGGATCACACGCGCCCTTTTGCGGTCGGCGATCTCAACGACGCGCGTATAAGCGTTGGCAGGCAACCCACGCGGCAGACTGCCGCTTGCGACCACATAGTCAAAATCAAATGTTTCGAGCGCGGACAGGCAATTGTCCC
>JANNLW010000024.1:0-4666 GCA_031397145.1 Sphingomonadales bacterium
CCTGTGTAGCCATCGTTGTCGCCAGGGCAATCGCCATGCCTGTCATGCCAAAGCGGTTGCCCCGCTGAGATGTAGCGGGCGAGCTCAGCCCCCGAAGGGCAAAGATAAAACAGATACCCGAAAACAGATAGGCGAGCAGGACCCAGGCCGGAAGAGCGATTTGTTCCATTGGTGCTATCTCCCCTCCGCTTTTGCAGAGGGGTTAGGAGTTGGGCGATCCTTCTTCTTGTACATCGCCAGCATCCGCGCCGTAACCGCAAAGCCGCCAAAGATATTGACGCTGGCCAGCGCGACCGCGACCAGCCCCAGCCACTTGGAACTGGGCGAACCCGCCGCCGCCGCTGCGATCAGCGCGCCGACAATGATCACCGACGAAATTGCATTGGTCACCGCCATCAACGGCGTGTGGAGCGCAGGCGTAACCGACCAGACGACGTAATAGCCTACAAAGCAGGCCAGCACGAAGATTGAGAGGATTGAGATGAAGTCCATTCAAAGCTCCAAGGCAAATCCTCCCCCGCTAGGGGAGGTGGCAGTCCAAATGACTGACGGAGTGGAAACAGCCGCGTCTGCGGCAACAAGAACAGCGGCGATCGCGGCATCCATATCGGTAAGGACGTCGCGCGCCGGAACGCGGAAGACCTTTAATCCCTGAGATTGAAACCAGGCATCACGTTCAGCATCAAACGCGGGCTGACCTCCCATGTCATGGGCGATGCCGTCGACCTCAACGACCAGTTTGGCCGAGGCGCAATAGAAATCAGCGACAAACCTGCCGAATGGGTGCTGCTTTCTGAATTTGAGATCTCCAGGCCGCTCTTTTAACACCTTCCAGAACAACACTTCCGGCAGGGACATTTCCCGACGGAGCTTTTTGGCGCGCTCAAGCGTGGAAGGCAGGTGAGTTTTCAAAACGAAAATCCTCTCCCCCCGGGAGAGGTGGCGGCGAAGCCGACGGAGAGGGCCCTAGCACAGAAAGCCGCGTTGGCGGCTACGCGCTCCCGCGCGTGAAACGTCAGGGCCCCCTCCACCGCTACGCGGTTCCCCTCCCCCGGTGGGGGAGGATTTGCAAATGTCGGCGGGACTCTCACCCCAACAACCTCTCATGCACAACCTTGCCACCCTTGGTCAGGCGTATCGCAGCGGTAATCTCGTCATCGTCGGGAAGCACGGGCCTTCCGGCCTCCTTGTCCCAGAAGGCCGATAGAAAGTTGAACAGGTTGCGAGAGAAGAGTGCCGATGTGTCAGCAGCAAGATGCGTCGGTGTGTTGGCATAGCCCATGATCTTCACGCCATGTTTCACGACAATCGCGTCAGCCTTGCTGCCTTCGACATTCCCGCCTTGCGCCACCGCAAGATCGAAGATCACGCTGCCCGGCTTCATGCTGGCAATCTGCGCGTCCGTAACCAGCCGCGGCGCAGCCCTGCCGGGGATCAGCGCGGTGGTGATGACAATGTCCTGCTTGGCGATGTGCGACGACACCAGTTCGGCCTGTGCGGCCTTGTATTCATCGGACATTTCGGTGGCATAGCCGCCAGCCCCCTCGCCTTCGATCCCGGCCACGGCCTCAACAAAGATCGCCTTCGCACCAAGCGATTCGATCTGCTCCTTGGTCGCACTGCGCACATCGGTGGCCGAAACCTGTGCGCCGAGACGCCGTGCGGTGGCAATCGCCTGAAGCCCGGCCACCCCGACGCCCATGATGAACACGCGCGCCGCAGACACTGTCCCCGCCGCTGTCATCATCATTGGAAAGGCCCGGCCGTATGCGCCGGCCGCGTCGACAACAGCCTTGTATCCCGAGAGGTTCGATTGCGATGACAATATGTCCATCGATTGCGCCCGCGTGATGCGCGGCATGAATTCCATCGCCAGCGCGTCGACACCGGCCTTGGCATATTCCTCGATCCGGGCGCGTTGCCCGAATGGATCGAGTCCGGCGACAATCCATGCACCGTCTTGAACGCCCTTCAGCGATTTGGGATCTGGGCCCTGCACGCCCAGCACGATCCCCGCATCCTTGGCGGTCGCGGCTTGTGTGCCAATCACTGCACCGGCCGCTTCATAATCCGCGTCCGCAATTGACGCCCCTGCCCCTGCGCCCTTTTCGACAGAAACGCTCGCGCCGAGCGCGATGAATTTCTTCACAGTCTCGGGCGTAGCCGCAACGCGATTTTCGCCGTTTGCGGCTTCCTTCAGGACAGCAATTTTGATCACGTCAGTTGCCGATCAGCACTATGACGATCGCGCCTATGATTAATGTGGCAGCCGTTCCCCACTTCAACAGGTTCATCACGCTTGCATAGGTTTCGTTGTGTGCCTTCATATCGCCATTGCCAGCCATTTCGGTCCCCTTGATTTCGTTGCCTCAGAACAAAGCCTTAGCCAGCGCCCCCCGCTTTCTCAACTGCCGAAATGACGAGGTCCATTCAAGCCGGTGATCCATGTCACAACGCGCTGTTAAGCGCATGTTTACCATGCCCCGTTATGGGACACTCTCACGGAGATTTGAACGGAACACGCATGACGCCCGGTGGCAATCGCATCCTCATGCTGGTCGACGATGAACCAGCGCAGCAACGGCTGATCACGGCTTTGGCTGCCCGTGCAGGATGGCGCACCGTGTTGGCAAACGATGCCGAATCAGCGATCGCAACCTTGGGAACGCACGATGGCATGATACTCGATGCGATTCTTGTCGATCAGGCCATTCCCGGCGGCGATACGGCCTCACTGATCGCCGAGATTCGCGCCCGGCGTCCGTCGGTTCCGATCCTCATGCTGACTGCGCTCAGTTCGGTGGAGATTGCAGTTGAAGCGATGCGCGCCGGTGCAACCGACTTTCTCGCCAAGCCGATCGCTCCGGACCGCCTTCTTGCCGCACTTGAAGGCGCTGTGAGTGCAAAAGCGCTGGCCGGCGAACTTCGTCCACTTACCGAAAAAATCTCTACCCAGCTTGGCTTTGGCGAAATTGTCGGCTCAAATCCCGAATTCCGCGCGGCGCTTGCCGTCGCTGCAAAGGCGGCGCGTGCGCGTATTCCTGTCCTGATCGAAGGCGAAAGCGGTGTGGGCAAGGAAGTCGTGGCCGATGCCATCCACGCTTCGTCGCCTCGCGAAAAGAAGCCGTTCATTGCGATCAACTGTGGCGCCATTCCTTCCAACCTGGTCGAATCGGAACTGTTCGGGCACGAGAAGGGCGCCTTCACCGGTGCCTTTTCGCGTCATATCGGCAAATTCCAGGACGCCGACGGCGGCACCCTGTTTCTTGACGAGATTGGTGAATTGCCGCTGGACGCGCAGGTAAAACTGTTGCGCGTCATCCAGTCCGGTGAAGTCCATCCGATCGGTGCGCGCGGCTTTCGCGAAGTCGACGTCCGCATTATCGCGGCAACCAACAAGACGCTGCTCGAAGAAGTCGAAGCTGGACGCTTCCGCGAGGATCTCTATTACCGCCTTGCCGTTGTGCAGGTTGTCATTCCGCCGCTGCGAAACCGGCGCGGAGACATACCCGCCCTTGCGCGGCATCTCCTCACCAGAATTTCGCGCCAGCCCGGAATACGCAGCCTTGGCATTACCGACGAAGCACTGGCACTGCTGGCAAGCTATGACTGGCCAGGCAACGTCCGCCAGTTGCAGAACGCCCTGTTTCGCGCTGCCGTGCTGTGCGAAGGCGATGCGCTGACCTCACATGACTTCCCGGAGATCTCCAGCAAGTCCTCCTTGTTCACGGCCTCGTCCGCCGCCAGCGAAGCCGGGATCACGCTTTATGATCTGGACGGCCATCTCAGGCCGCTCGAAGAAATCGAGGCCGATGTGATCCGCCTCGCGATCGGCCATTATCGCGGACGGATGACCGAAGTCGCACGACGGCTCGGGATTGGTCGATCGACCTTGTATCGCAAACTTGCGGAACTGGGTATCAGCGACGCGGCCTGAAACCCGAGCGGGCCTGACTAGAGCCTGATCGGTTGAGGTGGAAGCGCTATGCGCTTCCGCCGATGCCGCGAATCAGGCTCTCATCCATTAATCGGGACCTTGATTCACGTTTCAGGTTGATTCAACCTGAAACGACCAAGGTCCTGGCTCGGGAGGGAGTGTCGATGCCAAGTCCCAGTCGCGAACCGGCCAGTGCGGCCCTTGATGCCCTTGAGAAAGGTTTTGACGCCGCCGTCTCGGCGCTCGCTGCACGCTGCTCCGTCAACCGCGCACTCGACAATGACCGGCTTGATGCGCACCAGATCAATGCCTACGAACTGGCCTTTGCGTCATCGGAACTTCTCGCGGCCCGCGAAATGGCGCAATCGGGCGGCGGGCTGGCACAGGCGTTTCTGGCCGAAGCGCTGCCAAGTGCCTTGCAACGCCTCGAAACCATCGCGCTCGATCTGAACGTCGATTTCGGCATCGGCACGATTCGCGACTCCGCAGCCTATGCCACTATGCTGCGCCAGGGTCGTGGAGAGGCGTTGGCCCGCATCGGAGAGTCGGTCCTCGCAAACCCCACCGATTTTGCGCACGTCGAAACCAACCCGGACATTGACCTGATGCGCGATACATTCTTCCGCTTTGGACAGGATGTCGTGGTCCCCCTCGCCGAAGACATCCACCGCCACGATCGCTGCATCCCCGATGCCTTGCTCCAGCAGATGAAGGAGATGGGCGTTTTCG
>JANNLW010000028.1:0-1232 GCA_031397145.1 Sphingomonadales bacterium
TGACATGGCAAAGGCAATCACGCTGGCGTCGGGAATGAAATGGCTGAATTCTGTTTATGCGGGCGTCGATGGCATGCCGCTTGAACTCTTGGCTGAGCGCGGTGTGATGTTCACCAATGGCGCTGGAGTAAATGCCATCACGATTGCCGAATATGTCATCATGGGCATGCTTACCGTCGCCAAGGGCTATCGAGAGGTCGTGCGCGCTCAAGAGCGGCAGGAATGGTTGCACGATTCTCCTGGCAAGATCGAACTGTTCGGATCGAAAGCACTCCTTCTCGGCTATGGTGCGATCGGCAAGCTGATCGAGGAAAGGCTCAACGGATTTGGCGTCGAGACGACGGTGGTGCGTCGCACCCAAAGCGCGAACACGCTTGGCCCCCACGACTGGCGCGGAAAACTGGAACAGTTCGACTGGGTCATAATTGCCGTTCCGGCGACACCGGAAACGGACAAGATGATTGGCGAGGCCGAACTGGCGAGCATGAAAAACAGTGCGACGATCGTGAATATCGCGCGCGGATCGGTCATCGATCAGGACGCACTCGTTTTGGCACTGCAATCGAAGCAAATAGGTGCCGCGTTCCTCGATGTGACAGACCCTGAACCCCTGCCTGTAGGGCACCCGCTCTGGAGCCTCGAGAACGCCCATATCACGATGCACCTTTCGGGACGCGCGCAGACGCTGATGTTTCAACGATCCGGGGAACGATTCATCAGGAATCTGGGGCTTTATCGCGTCGGTCAAGCCCTTGAACACCAAGTTGATCTCGCACTCGGCTATTGAGGGTGACAGCAGTTGAATGCCGCGTTAGACATTACCGGTCTGCGCGGAATCACGGATAGACCGGAACCGCTTTAACCGACTGGGTCGCGCCAGATTCCACTCGCGCTACGTGCGCGCCGAAAGGGCAACCGACCATGAGCCAGAAAGCATCTGATCTATTCATCCAGTGCCTCGAAGACGAAGGCGTAGAATATATCTTCGGCGTGCCGGGCGAGGAAAATCTCGACTTCCTCGATTCACTTTCGCGGTCGACCAAGATCAAGCTGATCCTGACACGGCACGAACAGGGGGCAGGCTTCATGGCAGCGACCTATGGCCGGCATACTGGCAAGACCGGCGTCTGTCTCGCGACACTCGGGCCGGGAGCAACCAATTTCGTGACCGCAGCCGCCTATGCCCAACTCGGCGGAATGCCGATGATGATGATCACGGGCCAGAAGCCGAT
>JANNLW010000171.1:0-6846 GCA_031397145.1 Sphingomonadales bacterium
CTGTGGCGGAGAGATCCGGCCACAACAAGGTGGAAAGCAGATTTGGCAGGATTGGATTGGCTTGCGTTAAATTGGCTGAGGCTTGCCTATCGTGCCTAGAGGGCCAATTTACATGAGCTGCGTGAGACTCAATTATCGTCGTTAAAGGTATCTTCGTTAACGGTCGTTATTGGATTCGAAGAAAATTCATCGATGACAATTGGGACCATGACCTTGAGCACAAGGATACTCATTGCCGACGACGAGCCGCAAATGCTGGCTTCTTATCGCGACTGCTTTGCCATTGGTCCCGCCTCGAATGACGAATTGGCCGCCTTAGGGGCGGACCTATTCGCCGGTGGAAATGAAGCGCCGACCGCCGCTGACTTCAGCAATATTTGCTTTGATTATGTATCGCAAGGCGAGCACGCGGTTGCCAAGGTTGCCGATGCGATCAATGAAGGTGATCCTTACGCTGTCCTCTTTCTTGACATGCGCATGCCGCCGGGCATCGACGGCTATGAAACGGCCACCCGCGTCCGGCAATTGGACAAAAACATCAACATCGTGGTTGTAACCGGCTATTCGGATCATAGCCCGATGGGCATTGCAAAGGTTGCGGGCCCCATCGACCGTCTTTTCTATGTGACCAAGCCCTTCAAGACCAGCGATATCCAGCAGCTAGCTCAGTCACTTGCTGCGCGATGGAATCACGATATCGCGCTCCGCGCCGCACACCAGGAAGTGGAGAACAAACTCACGGTCATCGAAAAGGTCAATGTCCAGTTGGCGGCGAGCGAGGCGCGCTGCCGCCATATCTCCCTGCATGATCACCTGACGCGCCTTCCCAACCGCACGCATTTCGGAGACTTTACGGAGAATCTGCTTCTGCGGGGCAAAGGCCCGGTGTCGGTGCTGCTCCTCGATCTGGATCATTTCAAGAATGTAAACGATACCATGGGGCATGCGGCAGGCGACGAGTTGATGCGTCAATTGGCGGACCGTCTGCGGAGCGAAACTCCCGAGGGCGCCTTGCTGGCCCGCTTGGGCGGCGACGAGTTCGCTTTGGCGGTCGAGGGAATCACCGAAGCCGCCGCGCAGAAACTTGCAAATCAACTTGTGAAGGTCTGCGCAAAAGAATTCGAGATTATGTCAACCAGGGTCTTCGTTGGCGCATCGGTTGGCATTGCTACCAACACAACGGAAAGTATCGGAGTATCGCAAATGCTCCGGTGCGCGGACTTGGCGCTTTATGCGGCCAAGAACGCAGGGCGAAACACATGGCGATTGTTCGCACCGGAGATGGATGAAAGCGCCCAGACACGTTCGCACATCGAACGCCGACTGCGCGAAGCGTTGAAAACAGATAATTTGCGGTTGGTGTACCAGCCGGTCATCGACTTGGTGGGTGGATCAGCGCTGGGTTACGAGGCGCTCTTGCGGTGGACAGATGATGAGCTCGGCGATGTGCCGCCAGCGCTGTTTGTTCCGGTCGCCGAACAGTGCGGCCTGGCAAGTACACTTGGCGAATGGGTCATCCGAAATGCGGTAGCCGAATGCGCGACGTGGTCGACTGGCTACGTCTCAATCAACATCTCGCCGCACCACTTCCAGAGCCGCGACCTGATCAGTTGTGTAATGCGAGAGGCAGCGTCTCATGACCTCCCGTTAAACCGGTTGCAATTCGAGATCACCGAAACGGCCATGTTCACCAATCCCTTGCATGCCGCCGAAGTGATCACCCAATTGCGCAGTGTTGGCATCCGCATCGCGCTCGACGACTTCGGCACAGGCTATTCCTCTTTGGTCAATCTGAGGGATTTCGAGCTTGATTGCATAAAGATAGACAAGTCGTTCATCGAAACTCTGGGTGAGGACCGCCAGGCGTCGGCGATCATCACTTCGGTTACCGCGATGGCGCGGATGCTTGGGCTCAATGTCGTGGCTGAGGGAGTCGAGACTGCAGCACAGGTGCAGGCCCTTCGTTTGCTCGGCTGCGGTATGATGCAAGGCTTCTACTATTCGTTGCCCCTCGCTTCAGCCGAGATGCCCTATCATCATGTCTCTGACGAAGTTGTCGACAGCGAACCGCTGCCTGGCGACGCAAAGCCGCTTGCGGCCTGACTCGGCGCCGAAGCTCTACCATGCCGCACTCGGATCATCACAGAGTCCCCGCATTGGTTCGGGAATTCTGGCAAGGTAGCAATCTTGTCCGAAAATTCGCCTTGTTGTTTGGCTTGGCGTGTCTTTTGGTCGCTGCGATCAGCTTCCTGACGCTAAAGAGCATCCTTGCGCCCACTTTTTCGTCAATCGAGGTGCAGGTGAACGCCGAACAGGTCGCACGCGCGAGATCCACGCTTGCGGAATCCAATACCCAGCTGCTGAGTAAGGCGCTGGATTATGCGGTCCGGGACGATACATACAATTATGCGCTCAAGCCCAATCGCGCCTTTGAAGCAGAGGCGTTATCGCCGGTCACATACGAAAACCTCAATGTCGACTATATCGGTATTGTCCACGCCGATGGCACTGTGGTTTGGTCAAAAGCAGTTAATCGAGATTCGAGCCGCTTTCTGGATGCGGAAACCGCAGAGATCACGCGGCAACTGGTTTCGGGATCTTTCGCGGACAGGTCGAGGCGTCAAGAACAATCCGGGACGATCATCAGAGGTTCGCGCGGCCTCTATGCAATTCAGTCCACATGGATTCGCAAGAGCGACGGATCAGGCGAGCCTGTTAACCGGCTTCTCATGGGGCGCTTGTTGGACAAGACCGGTCTGACCAACGCGCTTCAGACCAAGGCGATCATCGATCTCGACACGAGTAATGATCAGGCCAGGGCCATTGTTTCTCGTCCCGATCTCGCCGTTTCGGCTGTCATGCCCAACAGCATCAGAAACTCGCTCGGATTGGTTGATTCCGAGGGGCAGCTACAAGGCATCGTAACCTTTGATACGCGCCGCCAGATTGTGACGGCAGGTGCCAAAGCGTTGCATTCCGCGCTTGTAGTAATGGGTCTGGGCCTGACGACGCTCACTCTGTTGTTGGCGTTCGGCATTCATGAATTGAGTGTGGTTCGACTGCAGTCGCTAAGGCACTATGTCTCCAATTTCCATGATAACCGGCAAGCGATAGACCCGATTTTGCTAGCAAGCGCCGACGAAATCGGCTCGCTGGCGCGGCAATTCGATAGCCTAGGAGAGGAGTTGGCAGAGGCTGAAGAGGAGTTGCGCAAACAGGCCTATCTCCAGGGCAAGGCCGACTCTGCCGTGGGGTTGCTGCACAATATCCGCAATTCCCTGGGACCGCTGGGAGTCAAGTACGACAAGTGGTGCCGCGAGGATGCGCTGCCATTTCGCAGCCAGCTCAAGCTCGCGCTAGATGAATTGGCGACTGACGGTGGCGACGAGAAACGGCGCGCCGACCTTGAAAACTTCGTCAAGATTGCAGCCGGCAAGCTGGTTGAAATGGGTAACGTCCGCGCAGAGGAAATTGGCGACGTGAAGGAATCAGTCGATCAGATAATCGCGATTCTTGCCGACTACAATTTTAACTCTAGCGCGATTCCACAGATGGAAGCGGTTAGCTTGCATGGAATCATCCTGCGCGAAGTCCGCAATCGAGAGACAACCGAAGGTCGAGAGATCGTGCTCGACATGCCGTCCCATTTGCCTCCCGTGTGGGGTAACTACATCCACCTGTCGCAACTGATCGGCAATCTGATCGGCAATGCTGTTGACGCCATGTTGGCGGGCAACGTGGCCGACATGAAGTTGCGGATCGAATGTCAGATTGACGACATGGACGGCGGCATCGTGATTTCCATAACCGACAACGGTGACGGTGCTACGCAAGATATCATTTCTAAAGCTTTCGAACGCGGCTTCAGCACGCGGCGATACAAATCCGGCGGCGTGGGGCTGCATTGGTCGGCCAATGCGGCTCGAGCGATGGGTGGTGCGCTGTCGCTTCACAGCGAAGGCACAGGCGCTGGGGCGACGGCACGTTTGCGGCTGCCATCGCCGCCGGTTCAAATTACCAGGCCCGTCCAAAGCCTGGCAGCCTGAACGTATCTACATTCTCCACCGACCCTCACCAAAAGGCCGACGTCTGCTTTTCCCGGATTTACGCTTAGAAGCGGACAGACCGCTTTCCACCGGTTGAGGCCTCCATCACATTTCCGGACGGCAACCATGGGTTCGATCGCACGGCAACTGGTTCGCTTCAGGATAGAGCGATGCCATCAGATTTGCGTCGCAGTTCCCGCAACAACATAGAGCGTCACCAATAGGCCAACGATCAATGCGCCCGGCCGATGGCTGTTCGTTCGTTGCCATGTGAATATTCCGATGATCGCAACGGCGGCCAGTACTGGCACAAACTGGAGCGCGATCACGGTGCTGAGCGGATCAAAGCCGGTCACAAGCGTCCCAGTCATGAAGAAGATGCCATAGATAAGGCCGAGCATGACGATAAAGCCCGTCGTGAGTGTCAGCATGGCGGCGCTGTAACGCATAAGTCGCGTGTCACTGCGCACAGTCAATGCACCGCATAGCGTCCTGAGCGTGACAAGGAACGCCAGGGTCAGCGGTACAACATAGATCGCCGCGATTTCCCATTGGCGGACATTGGGGAGTTTGACGGCAACCACCCAAAACCGGAAATCGGTATGAAAGACCCGATCGACGAGGAAGAGGACGCCATATCCAATCATCACGGTCGCAGCGGCCAAAAGGACTGATCGTGACAAGTCCGATTGCGGGCTCTTCGCGGAGCCCCCTGCGAAGCGGTTTATCAACAGACCAGCCCCGGCGCCGACGAGAGCCCAGAGCGTCACTTGCGTCGTCACCGCTTGCGGGAGCCATGTTGAGGCAGGCAGCAGCAAATAGGCGGCGATGAAGGTCGGGAAAAAGAGAAGTGCGGGCATCGCCGTATTCAGTGCGAAGGATCGCCACCAGCGACGATCGCGCGTCGCAACCGCAGGGATCGCCTCGGCTTGGAGGGTCGCAAAGAACGGCAGACGGAGGAGGGCATCACTTGCGCCAAGAATGATCATGACGAACCCGATCAGACCGATCCCGGTGCCAAACTCCTTCCAGATCCAAATCTGGTCGCTCGCTGGGCGCGGACGTCCGCCCTTGAGCGTCGCGGCAAACCAGTCCGTTGCATGGCCAATGGCCGCAGTTGAAATATGGTCGCCGGGATGCGTGGTCGACGGCTGGAGGAGTATCCGCGCCGTTCCGTCGGCGATCGTCCCATAGAGGCGCCCTTCATCAATGGGGTTCTTGGTCCCGAAGACAGTTTGAAGTTTCGGACTGGTCGCCACGTCCCGCGCGCGTTTGACGCCCCACATTATTTGAGAGAATTCGTCATACCGGCTGAAGACAAGCGCGAGATTGCGGGGCCAGGCTGGAGATCCTTCTCTGGCAAAGGGTGCGCCGGTCGAGGATCCTTCGAGAACGATCGCCTTGTAGGCGTCGGGCATGGCGGCGGCAGCGGCAAGGATAGTCCAGCCGCCCATGCTATGGCCTTCAAGGCCGATCTGGCTTGGATCAACCATCGGCAATGATCGCAGGTAGCGAAGACCATCCGGCCCTCCAAATCCATTCGAAAAGGCCGCGCCGCCGCTATAGCCATGTCCAGTCTGATCAAGCGACAGGACGACATAGCCCCGGCGTGCAAATTCAATCGCAAATCCGTCCTGCGTTTCGCGTGAGTTGATGTAGCCATGAACGGCAAGAATACCGGGTACGCGCACGTTATCGGCTGGCCTGGCGCCCCGCGGTATATAGAGCAATGCGCTCATCACCGCACCGTTGGTGCCCGTGAAACGGATGTCGCGCACCGATGTGCCGTTCGACGTCCGGATCATGTTCGCCAACAACGCGCCCGACAGGACAAGGGCCAGGCCGACAAGGGCCAGCCACCAGGCTGGTCTGGCTGTTGTATTGCGGGTAACGCCCGTGTCAGTCATCCCGTGCTCTCCCCCGCGCGCGTCGATCTCGTGAAACAGGCTTACAGATTCCTCTGGCATTGTCTTCCGGTTTGTCCGGTTCCGGTTGCAAACCCGGGCGGGTTGTCGGAAGGCTGTTCAAATCCGGACGTGCGATCCCCTCAATCTTGGCTGCGCGAGTTGCCCTTGTGAACAGTGAAACGAAAATCGTCACTTGGGACCTCCGCGATGCAGAGGGGTGCGGGCCGCGGGTCATCAATCTCGGTGCGACAATTCTTGCGCTTGACGTTCCCGGTGCAAATGGCCGCGTAACGAATGTTGTGCTCGGACTGCATGATGTCGATGCGTATCGTGCGAGCACTTACTATTTCGGTTGTGTGGTCGGCCGGTATGCGAACCGCATTGCCCAGGGACGATTTTCGCTGGACGGGCAGGACTTTCAATTGCCGGTCAACAATGGCCCAAATTCGCTTCACGGCGGCCGTTGCGGCTTCAACAAGCGCGTCTGGCGCGGCGAGGATTTGCCTCACCCCAATGGCAAGGGCGTTCGCCTTTCGCTGGACAGTCCGGACGGTGAGGAAGGGTTCCCTGGGGATGTTCGCGTGTCCACGTCGTATGTCTGGACCAATGACCGACAGTTGATCATCGAATTCGAAGCCACAACAAGCAAGCCAACGCCTTTCAACATCACCCAGCACAGCTATTGGAACCTTGGCGGCGCGGCGACATGGGCGGGGCACCGGTTGCAGATCGCGGCGGATGCCTATCTGCCAACGGACGAGGCCCTGCTGCCCACGGGCGAGGTGCGCAGCGTGGCGGGCACGGCGTTTGATTTCCGCAACGGGCGGATCATCACACCGGGCGATCCGGCGATGGATCTGAACTTCTGTGTGTCGGACGCGCGACTGCCCTGC
>JANNLW010000195.1:0-2256 GCA_031397145.1 Sphingomonadales bacterium
CGCAGCACATAAAATAGCGCCCCGGAGGCCGAGCCAACAAGAACCATGGATGAAACACTCTTTGAGCGATCGGACATTGGTTGTCTGCCTATCTCGAGGTTATCCGCGCCTGGCAGTGCCGGATACAAGTTTGCTAACGGCGGCAATCAGGAAACCGACCCAAGCTCCGAAAGTAAGCGACCAGCACAAGCCTTGCACAAGCGCGGTCAATGACGTGGCTGGCGACGTGGTGAACATCGCGATTAGCGCGTGCGTGGCGGTCAGCGGCGTAAATGCCAGAAGCCAACACCCCAAAAAGATGATGCCGCCGACAATGGCCCCGACAATAGTACTTCGGAAAATCGGGGTCTGGCTGACTACAAGCGCGTTAGTATCTCCATTGGACATGATATGCTCCTTTCAGGAACAGATAGTCGGACGAAAAAATGACCTCTTCCATACGTAGTTGTCCGCAATCGGCTTCACGGACTCACAACCGAACCATGCGCAATCTCAAGGCATTGGTGATGACGCTTACGGAAGACAAGGCCATCGCGGCCGCCGCGATGGCTGGCGAGAGCATCCAGCCAAAGGCCGGATAAAGCGCGCCTGCGGCGATCGGAATGCCAGCAACATTGTATGCGAAGGCAAAGACCAGGTTTTGGCGGATATTGCGCATCACCGCACGAGACAGGCGCCGCGCGCGCAAGATGCCGTTGAGGTCGCCTTGCAGCAAGGTCACGCCCGCGCTCTCGATAGCAACATCAGCGCCGGCTCCCATGGCAATGCCAACCTCGGCTGCGGCAAGGGCTGGCGCATCGTTGACACCGTCACCGGCCATGGCGACGCTGCGGCCCTCGGCACGGAACTTCTGGACCACGCTTGCCTTTTCCTCGGGTAGGACCTCGGCCTCGACATCGTCGATGCCGAGACGGGCCGCAACGGCCAGCGCGGTGGTACGATTGTCGCCGGTCATCATGATGATGCGGATGCCATCGGCCTTCAGCTCCCGGATCGCCTGAGCCGATGTTTCCTTGATCGGATCGGCAATGCCCAGAAGTCCGGCGAGCTTACCATCGACACTGGCAAAGATTGCGGTCGCGCCCTCGGCGCGCATTGCTTCGGCTTCGTCGTTGAGGCTGGTTGTGTCGATCTTCTGCTCAGCCATGAAGCGCGGGCCGCCAAGCAGGATATGCTTGCCCGACACCGTGCCGGTCACGCCGCGACCGACAGGAGAATCAAAATCGCTCGCTTGCTCCAGCACCAACTTGCGGTCTTGCGCTGCCCGCAGAATGGCATCGGCCAGCGGGTGTTCGCTCCCGCGCTCAAGGCTGGCGGCGAGGCGCAGGATCTCGTTCTCGTCCCATCCGATGGCGGCGCGGATGCCGGTGACCGCAGGACGCCCTTCGGTCAGCGTCCCGGTCTTGTCGACGATTAGCGTGTCGATCTTCTCGAGCCGCTCCAGTGCTTCGGCATTCTTGATCAGAACGCCAGCTTGCGCGCCGCGTCCAACGCCGACCATGATCGACATCGGTGTGGCGAGACCCAGTGCGCAGGGGCAGGCGATTATCAGCACCGAGACGGCAGCGACTAGCGCATAGGTTAGACGTGGGTCCGGACCGAACAGCGCCCATGCAGCAGCGGCGACCAGTGCAACCGCGATCACCACCGGCACGAACCAGCCAGAGACCTGATCGGCCATGCGCTGGATCGGGGCACGACTGCGCTGCGCCTCAGCCACCATCTGGACGATGCGCGCAAGTAGCGTCTCGGCTCCGACCTTCTCGGCGACCATGACGAAGCTGCCGGTCTTGTTGATAGATCCGGCGATAACCTTGGCCCCAGCCTCCTTTGTGACCGGCATGGACTCGCCGGTGACCAGCGATTCATCGATCGAGACCCGTCCTTCGGCGATCACGCCGTCGACAGGCACCTTCTCCCCAGGGCGGACGCGCAGATGGTCGCCCGCAATGATCAGATCGAGCGTGACTTCCTCGTCCTGACCATCGGCAGTAACCCTGCGCGCGGTCTTGGGCGCGAGGTCGAGCAGCGCCTTGATCGCGCCTGAGGTGCGCTCACGCGCGCGCAACTCCAGAACCTGCCCTAGCAAGACGAGCACGGTGATGACGGCGGCTGCCTCGAAATAGACCGGCACAGTACCCATTGCGTCACGGAACGCGGGCGGGAACAGCGACGGTGCGAAATGGGCGACGAGGCTGTAGAGATAGGCGACGCCCACACCCATGGCGATCAGCGTGAACATGTTGAGATGGCGCG
>JANNLW010000207.1:0-6720 GCA_031397145.1 Sphingomonadales bacterium
CACGTAGAGCAGCAGAACGGCACGCTGAAGGGCGTGATCGTCCAGTTCGGGGGTCAGACCCCCCTGAACCTTGCCAAGGCGCTGGAAGAGGCTGGAATCCCCATTCTCGGCACATCGCCCGATGCCATCGACCTGGCTGAAGATCGTGAGCGGTTTGCGGCGCTGGTGAACAAGCTTGGTCTCAAACAGCCGGAGAACGGCATTGCGCGTAGCCGCGAAGAGGCCATCGCTGTGGCGGAGAGTATTGGCTATCCAGTGCTGATGCGGCCTTCCTATGTGCTGGGAGGCCGGGCAATGGAGATTGTCGATACCCAGGCGCAGCTAGAGAATTACATCCAGACGGCCGTCCTCGTTTCGGGGGATTCGCCCGTCCTGATCGACCGGTATCTGAGGGACGCGATCGAGGTTGACGTCGATGCCATTGCCGATGGAGACGATGTGGTGGTGGCTGGCATCCTCCAGCACATTGAGGAAGCAGGCGTCCATTCGGGCGACAGCGCCTGCACGATTCCGCCGTACAGCCTGCCCGCCGATATCATCGCCGAGATCGGCAAGCAGGCCGAGGCGCTGGCGCGCGCGCTGAACGTATGCGGGTTGATGAATATCCAGTTCGCGGTCAAGGACGGTGCCGTTTACCTGATCGAAGTCAATCCGCGCGCCTCACGGACAGTTCCCTTCGTTGCCAAGGCCATTGGCGCGCCGATTGCCAAGATTGCGGCGCGTGTGATGGCGGGCGAAAAGCTGAAGAACTTGCCGCAGGTCAATCTCGATATTGACTATATTGCTGTAAAAGAAGCGGTTTTCCCGTTTGCACGCTTCCCCGGCGTCGACCCCGTCCTTTCGCCAGAGATGAAATCGACGGGCGAAGTGATGGGCATCGACCAGGATTTTGCGATGGCCTTTGCCAAGGCACAGATCGGTGGCGGGATGATGCTGCCCGATAGCGGAAAACTGTTTGTTTCCGTGAAGGACAGCGACAAGCCTGTGATCCTGCCCGCCGTCCGCCAGGCGGTCGAGCTTGGCTTTTCCGTGTGCGCAACGGGCGGGACCGCAGACTTTCTCGCACAGAACGGCATTGACGTTGAACGTGTGAACAAAGTCGCCCAAGGTCGTCCTCATATCGTGGACAAGATCAAGGACGGGGAAATCGGCCTGATTTTCAACACGACCGAGGGGTGGCAATCGCTCAAGGACAGCGAATCGCTTCGCCGTTCGGCGTTGATGGGCAGAATTCCCTATTTCACCACGGCGTCGGCGTCGGTCGCGGCAGCGCAGGGAATTGCGGCCTTGAGGACAAGAAAACTTGAAGTTCGCACGCTTCAGTCTTATCATTCGTCAAGCGCACGCTGATCCCGACAATTCTGGTGAACGGGCGGGCGGCCTCCATTTGGAGCCGCTTGGTGAAGGTTTTTTGACAAGTGAAGGTTTGACAGATGGCGACAGTCGAAAAGATGCCGATGCTCCTCGAAGGGCACAAGATGCTGACCGAGCATCTTTCGCGCCTGAAGGCAGAGCGTCCGCAGATCATCGATTCGATCGAAGAGGCCCGCGCACATGGCGATCTTTCGGAAAATGCGGAGTATCATGCTGCCAAGGAGCAGCAGGGCCAGAACGAAGCGACGATCTCGGATATCGAGGACAAGCTGAGCCGCGCCATGATCATCGATCCGACGACGCTTTCCGGCGACAAGATTGTCTTTGGCGCTACCGTCACGTTGATCGATGAAAATGAAAAACCGGTCCGGTATCAGATCGTGGGCCAGCCTGAGGCGGATGCCAAATCCGGCAAGATTTCCTATAACTCGCCGTTGGGCCGTGGTTTGATCGGGCGCAAGGTCAATGACGAAGTGGAAGTGACGGTGCCGTCGGGCGACCGCTTTTATATCGTCTCGAAAATCGAGTTCATCTGAGCTTCAACGCTTGACCATATCCGGCTCAAGCAGCCGGTGCAGGTGGACGACAACATATTTCATTTCTGCATCGTCGACCGTGCGTTGCGCAGCGGCGCGCCAAGCCTTTTCGGCTGATTTATAGTCCGGAAACATCCCGACAAGGTCGATCGATTTGAGGTCCGCGAAATCGAGCGTGCGCGGGTCTTTGACCCGCCCGCCAAATACTAGGTGAAGATTGCTCATTCGCGTCCCCCGGAAACTGGCTGGTTCTGCAAAGTGCGTGGTGGGCGCGGCAGGGTTTGAACCTGCGACCCCACCCGTGTGAAGGGTGTGCTCTACCACTGAGCTACGCGCCCGCACCTTGCTGGCTGGCCGTTAGACAAGCGTCCCGACAATGACAAGGCCGACCGCTGGACAAAACAAAACGGGCAGCATCCGCGAAGATGCTGCCCGTTTGTTCATTCGTCCCTCCCCAAGGAGGTCGCGATCAATTTACGGCGTCTTTCAGACCCTTGCCAGCCTTGAACTTGGGCTGGGTCGAAGCGCTGATTTTCATTGGCTCACCAGTGCGGGGGTTGCGGCCGGTGGATGCCTTGCGCTTGGAAACCGAAAACGTCCCAAAACCGACCAGGCGAACTTCGTCGCCCTTCTTGAGGCTGCCCGTGATGGCGTCGAATACACCTTCAACAGCTTTGCCAGCGTCTGCCTTGGTCAGGCCAGCTGCTTCTGCAACCGACGAAATTAGTTCTTGTTTGTTCATTTCGACGAACCCCCTATCAGATGGTTTCAGAATGACTCGCGGTCAATCTGGCCGCACCTAACTCCAACCGCTGGCCTGCTGTCAAAGGGATTCACACAAGAAATCCCCAAAATCAGACATTTTGTTGTAATTTTTCGACGGAATCTCAATGTGGCAGGGATTCACCCGTGCCACTCCGCCCGATCGGTGGTTGTGCAGCCAGATCATCGGCCTCTGTCCACTCGATTGGATGGAGCGGTTCAGTCAAGGCAAGTGCCAAAACTTCATCGACATGGCGGACCGGAATGATCGTCAGGTTATCGAGAATGTTCCTCGGAATCTCGACGAGGTCCTTTTCATTTTCCTGCGGAATGATGACGGTCTTGATGCCGCCGCGCAAAGCTGCGAGCAGCTTTTCCTTCAGTCCCCCAATCGGGAGAACGCGCCCTCGCAAGGTGACTTCCCCGGTCATCGCGACATCGCGGCGAACGGTGATGCCGGTCAATGTCGAAATCATCGCAGTGACCATCCCGATCCCCGCCGACGGGCCATCTTTCGGGACGGCGCCTTCTGGCAAATGGATGTGAAGATCCTTGCGAGATATCAGGCTTGGCTTGATGCCATAGGCCGGGCTACGCGCCTTTACGAACGACAGGGCTGCCTGGATGGACTCGGTCATGACCTCGCCCAGCTTTCCGGTCGTGCGCACGGCACCCTTGCCAGGCACGGTAACCGCTTCGATCGTCAGCAGTTCGCCGCCCACTTCGGTCCAGGCGAGACCCGTGACGGCTCCGATCTGGTTCTCTTCCTCACCAAGGCCATGGCGGTATTTGATCACGCCGGCGAATTCGGAGAGATTCTCGGGTGTGACTTTCACCGATTTGGCCTTGCCTTCGAGAATGCGGCGAAGCGCCTTGCGCGCGAGCTTGGCGATTTCACGTTCAAGCGTACGCACGCCCGCTTCGCGCGTATAACCCTGGATCAGGGCCCGCAATCCTTCATCGGTCAAGACAAACTCGCCCTTTTTCAGGCCATGGGCCTCGATTTGCTTGTCGAGCAGGTGGCGCTTGGCAATCTCGACCTTTTCATCTTCGGTATAGCCCTCGAGCCGGATGATCTCCATTCGGTCGAGCAGCGCTTGCGGCAGGTTAAGCGAATTCGCTGTTGTCACGAACATGACGTCCGACAGATCAATGTCGAGTTCCAGATAATGGTCCTGGAACCGGCTGTTCTGTTCCGGATCAAGCACCTCAAGCAATGCAGACGCCGGATCGCCACGGAAATCCTGTCCCAGCTTGTCGATCTCGTCGAGCAGGAAAAGCGGGTTCATCGTCCCTGCCTTCTTCAGGTTGGTGACGACCTTGCCGGGCAGCGAGCCGATATAGGTCCGGCGATGTCCGCGGATTTCGGCCTCATCGCGCACGCCACCCAGCGACTGGCGAATGAATTCGCGACCACAGGCCTTGGCAATCGAACGGCCAAGCGAGGTCTTGCCCACACCCGGTGGGCCGACAAGACACAGGATCGGACCCTTGAGCTTGGACGTGCGCGCCTGTACCGCCAGATACTCGACGATCCTGTCCTTGACCTTCTCGAGCGCGTAATGATCATCGTCGAGCACGGCTTGTGCTGCCGCGATATCCTTTTTGAGCTTCGACTTCTTGCCCCAGGGCAGGCCAAGCAGCACGTCGAGATAGTTGCGTGTGACGGTCGCCTCTGCGGACATTGGCGCCATGGACCTGAGTTTCTTGAGTTCCGACGTCGCCTTTGTCTTGGCTTCCTTGGAGAGTTTGAGCGTCTCGACCTTCTTGGTCAGTTCAGCGAGTTCATCGCCTTCACCGTCTTCGCCTTCATTGCCCAATTCACGCTGGATCGCTTTCAACTGCTCGTTGAGATAATATTCGCGCTGGGTCTTTTCCATCTGGCGCTTCACGCGACCACGGATCTTCTTTTCGACCTGCAGGACGCCGAGTTCGCCTTCCATGAAGGCATAGGCCATTTCGAGGCGCTTGCCGGGATCGCTTTCGATCAGCAGCGATTGCTTGTCGCTGACCTTGAGCGAGAGGTTTGCTGCAATGGCATCAGCCAGTCTCGAAGGGTCTTCGATCTCGGAAAGTTGCACGGCCGTTTCTGCCGGCAGCTTCTTGTTGAGCTTTGCATAGTTTTCGAACTGGTCCACCACGGACCGCATCAGCGCGGTTACTTCGGTGCCGGTAGCTTCTTTCTCAACCACCGGTTCGATGGTTGCGATCAGGAATTCACCAGAGCCCGTCAACGTCGCAAGATTTGCACGCTGCTTGCCCTCGACGAGAACGCGCACGGTTCCATCCGGAAGCTTGAGGAGTTGCAGGACCGCGGCGATGACGCCCAGATCATACAGATCGTCCCGGCCCGGATCATCCTGCGCCGGGTCAAGCTGGGCGACGAGGAAAATCTCCTTGTCCGCATTCATGGCCTGTTCGAGCGCGGCCACAGATTTATCGCGGCCGACAAAAAGGGGCACGACCATGTTGGGAAACACGACGATGTCACGCAAGGGCAGGACTGGATAAGACTGGTTCATTATGGCTCCAAAGGCGATTGGATCGTTATATGGGTGCAATGTGGCGCCCGATCAATGCTCAAGACTTTTATCGTTTTGTGCCTCTAGACCAGAAACGTGAATCAAGGTCTCGATTCAATGATGAAAGTATGATTCACAATTTCAAACACCTGGCAGGAACCTCGCAATCGACACGGCGCTAAGCCAAAATTCCGTCATGAAGCCTCAGGGTGCGGTCCAGTCGCGATGCGATCCGTTCGTTGTGCGTTGCGATCAACGCAGCCGAGCCTTCGCCGCGGACAAGCTTCAGAAACTCGTCGAGAACCACATCTGCCGTTGCTTCGTCGAGATTGCCGGTCGGTTCATCCGCCAGGATAAGGGCAGGGCGGTTCGCCAGCGCTCGGGCTACTGCCACACGCTGTTGTTCGCCGCCTGAAAGCTGGCTCGGGCGGTGGTCGAGCCGTGCAGCAAGGCCGAGAGAGCCGAGCAGCGCTACGGCCCGGGCTTCGGCGGTTTCGCGATCGGCGCCGTGGATTAACTGCGGAAGAATGACATTCTCCACGGCGGAGAAATCGGGGAGCAAGTGATGGAACTGGTAGACAAAGCCCAGCATGTCGCGGCGCAGGCGGGTGCGTCCGTCATTATCGAGATTGGCGGCTTCCTCCTCGCCAATCCGGATGGAGCCTGAAAAACCGCCTTCGAGCAGGCCGACCGCCTGGAGGAGGGTCGATTTTCCCGATCCTGAAGGGCCGAGCAGGCCGACAATTTCACCGGCAGCGACGCAAAGATCCACGCCGCGCAACACTTCAATCGTCGCCGGGCCCTGAGTGAAGCTCCTTTGCAGACCGGTTACCGTCAAAATCTCACTCATAGCGCAAGACCTGAACAGGATCGGTGTTGGCTGCCTTGAAGGCCGGATAGAGGGTGGCAAGGATTGTCAGGATCAATGCCATCACGACAACGCCAAGCACTTCAAGCGGGTCCGTCCGCGCCGGAAGTTCGGTCAGGAAGCGGATCGATGGATCCCAGAGATTCTGGCCGGTCAGGAACTGGATCGCGTCCACCATGCCCTGCCGGAAGGTCAGGATGACGAAACCGAGCCCGACACCCGCCGCAATCCCGAGTGAGCCGATCACGATCCCGACCGTCATGAATATCCGGACCAGGCTGGAACGCGATGCCCCCATCGTTCGGACAATCGCAATGTCCCGCGTTTTGGCCCTGACCAGCATGATCAACGATGAAAGGATGTTGAAGGCCGCCACGAGGATGATCAGCGAAAGGATGACAAACGATACAACCCGGTCGACCGCCAGTGCCTCGAACAACGACGCGTTCATGCTTCGCCAGTCCGATACGACCGCCTTGTCCGCGACCTTGGCGGCAAGCGGGGCGAGGATCGGGCCGACCTTGTCCGGATCGGCAGATAGGGCGAAGCCGGCGAGTTCTTGTTGAGTCCCAGCACCAGGTCGGCCGGGAAGTGCCAGACTTCGCAGGACTCGCACCAGCCATACTTGCGGTAGAGCTTCAGGCGACCAAAGCGCGAA
>JANNLW010000255.1:0-2460 GCA_031397145.1 Sphingomonadales bacterium
GACAGGCAACCAATTCCAGCGCCTAAAACGTCGAGCGTCGATAATGGGAGAATCTGACGATGGGAAGAGTGGTAGGCAAAGTGGCTTTGGTAACCGGAGGTGGTTCAGGGCTTGGTAAGGCCGATTGCCTGATTCTGGCCGCTGAGGGCGCCAAGGTTGTTGTAAGCGATATCAATCTTGCATCGGCTGAAGCAGTGGCACGTGAAATCGGATCCAATGCAATTGCGGTCGAACATGACGTCACGTCGGAAGATGGCTGGAAGAAGACTTTGGCCGCAACAGAGGCGGCTTTCGGGGGGTTGAACATTCTCGTTAACAATGCCGGCGTGGTGGTGCTGGCTGATCCGGAAGAAACGACACTGGAGCAGTTTCGCACGGCCAATGGCGTCATGTCGGAGGGCGTGTTCCTCGGCTGTAAATATGCGATGCCCTTGATGGCAAAATCGGGCGGCGGGTCGATCATCAACATGGCTTCGACGGCCAGTCATTTGGGCTATCCGATTTTCTTCGCCTATTCCGCTGCGAAAGGCGCCGTGCGGGCCATGACAAAATCCATCGCGATTCACTGTCAGGCCAAAGGCTATGGCATTCGCTGCAATTCCGTGCACCCGGCAGCAATAGAAACGCCCATGATCCAGTTCGCCGAGGGGCGGCCGGGCGAAGAAAATGCAATCCCGGAAGGCGTGCTTCCCGCTGGCGCTGCTGGCGCTCCCCAGGATGTTGCGGCATTGGTTCTCTATCTTGCCTCGGACGAGTCACGGTTCGTCAACGGCGCTGAGATCCTGATCGACAATGCGCTGATCATCAGCCCATAAAACAAACAGATGTGATTGTTTTATTGCGGCGGACTGCAAAATGGTTCAGGCCTAGGGCGATAGCCAACGCCAATATGAGGAGAGTGTAAGTGGATCTTGGTCTCAGCGGTAAGAAGGCGATCATTGTTGGCGCGGCGAGAGGCATTGGCATGGCTACCGCCGAAATACTCGCGCGCGAAGGGTGCGATTTGGCAATCACGGCGCGCTCTGAAGATGCGGTCAAGGAAGCTGTCGCAAATCTTAGAAAATATGGAACAAAAGTATTCGGTTCTGCGGTCAACGTGAAGAAGGAAGACGCCTATAAGGCCTGGCTCACCAAGGCCGTTGAGCAGCTTGAAGGCTGTGACATCCTGATCCCGATTACCTCGGCCAGCGGCGGAATGGGCAGCGAGAAATATTGGCACAATGCCTTTGAAGTCGATGTGCTTGGCCCTGTCCGCGCGGTCGAGGCGGTGCTCCCGATCATGATTGAACGCAAGACCGGTTCGATCGTTCTGATCGGGACCACCTCTGCGGTTGAAGCGATGGGGGGACCTCAGGCCTATAACGCGATGAAAGCCTCGCTTATTACTTGGGGAAAACAACTGGCCCTTGCCCATGGCAAGGACGGTATTCGCGTCAACATTGTGTCGCCCGGCCCGATCGAGTTTGAAGGCGGCAACTGGGATATGATCAAGGGCACGATGGAAAAATTCTACGCCTCAACGCTCCGTCAACAGCCAAGCGGCCGACTAGGCACGCCCGAAGAGATCGCGCGGACGATTGCCTTCCTTGCCAGTCCTGCGGCCAGTTGGTGCAATGGATCGCACCTCGTCGTCGATGGCGGCTTTACCAATCGCACGCATTTCTGAGGCCGCCCGATGGACGTCAAGCGCCAGGTCGATATCATCCGGGTCAATCCACAGGATTGGCCAAAAGGGACGCCTGCCGAAAAGGCAGAAGACCCCGCCCTCGGCAATGATCTTATTCCTGCTGAACGCTATTATTCGCCTGACTTCATGGAGCTGGAGTGGCAAAAAATCTGGAGCAAAGCCTGGCTCCTAGGCGGACGCTCCGACGACATAAAGGAAGCAGGCGACTATATTTGTACGGACATCGGTCGCGAATCCGTCATCATCGTACGGCAAGCAGACGGGTCCGTGCGGGCCTTCCCCAACGTGTGCCTTCATCGTGGCAACAGGCTGAGGCCTGAGGGGCTCGGAAATGCCGAAAACTTCAGATGCATGTATCACCATTGGACATATGACCGCGAAGGCAAGATCACACACATTCCCGACCTTGGATCCTTTCCGCAAGGCGGTCCTCCCGAGGGGCGTTTGCCGTCGCTCCCCTGCGGCGAATGGGGACACTTCGTCTGGTTTTCGCTCAACCCGAATGTTGAACCGCTCGAGGATTATCTGGGCGTCATTCCGCAGCACCTCAACCCCTACCATTTCGAGCGGATGGCCTGGAAGCGTGATTTCACGATCGAATGGGAATGCAACTGGAAGACGTCAGTCGACGCATTTCACGAGAATTACCATGTGCAGGGGATCCACCCACAGCTGCAATGGTATCTCGATGATGTGAATGTCCAGATCGATTGTTATGACAAACATTCACGCTATCTCGTGCCCTTCGCGACGATCAGCCCGCGCGTGACGAT
>JANNLW010000274.1:0-1110 GCA_031397145.1 Sphingomonadales bacterium
CATTTTCACACCGAGCTTGACCGCTACATAGACGGCGAAAAGGGAGATGCCGGAGAATGAGTTGGACCTTTCTTTCAAGCTTCAAGGTGAAACCACAACATGATGCTGACTTTGCCGCGCTGATCCCACAAATGGAGGCGATTGCCGCAGCAGAGCCTGGCACATTGGCTTACAAGTTTTATCGCCGCTCAGAGCCATACTCTTTTGCAGTCTTTGAAAGCTTTGTCGACGAGGCGGCCGACCAGGTGCATCAGGCCAATCCCGAGAGCGCATCGATCATTGTCAAGATGATCGATTATATCGACGGGACTTACACGCGCGATTATCTCTTAGCTGTATGACCGACACCGCCATCTACACACTAGGGGCATTGCTCCGCAACAGGGCGGAGTGTTGGCCGGATCAGGAAGCGCTCGTTTTTCCCGAACGCCGCGAGACGTTGGCAGAAATGAACCGGACGGCGCGCAATTGGGCCAAGGCTCTGATTGCGCGTGGTGTCCAACCGGGGGACCATGTCGGCATCCTTCTGACAACGCGTCCAGAGTTTATGGACATATTGTTCGGAATCGCGATGGCGGGCGCGGTCTGCATCCCTGTCAATGCACGGTATCAGCCGGGCGAGTTGGCGTTTCTCATCAAGGATGCCGATCTTGTTTGCATGATAACAACCGGGCGCGTGGCGGACTCGCTCGATTTCGGCGACCGGCTTCTGTCTGCATTGCCGTCTCTTGCAAGCGATGGGGACACCGAGACCCTGGCGCTTCCAGAGGCGCCAAAGCTCAAATCCATTATTTGCGTCGATGATCCCTGCCCGGAACGCCTTGTGCCCGCTGCAAAAGCGCTCGAAGAAGGCAACCGGATTGCGGACGGTGAGGTTGATGCGCGGATCGATGCTGTCGACTCGCAAAACATCGCGCTGATCCTCTATACGTCAGGCACAACCGCCAATCCAAAGGGTTGCCTCATCCGTCACAGAGGGATCATTGGCAACAGTCGAAACCTTGGACGCCGATATGCGATCGGCATGGGCGATCGCTTCTGGTCTCCCCTCCCGATTTTTCACATTGCCGGTATCTTGCCGATGGTTTCGATCGTCGATGCTGGCGGCGC
>JANNLW010000287.1:0-1441 GCA_031397145.1 Sphingomonadales bacterium
GAACCTGATTGTCGATATAGCTCGCGCCGAAGTCGAGGCTCTTAATAAACGAGGCGTCGAAATCAAAACCGCCGCGCAGGCTTATCTGGTCGATCGTATCCTTCATATAGGCGTTGCGGAAGGCATTACCTGCAGGGCGGATGTTTGCCGCATTGATCTCGGACCCAGGGAACATCGCCACCGAAATGACAGGCATATCAGTGGTGAAATCGACTCGCTGGTTCTGGACCCCGAAGATCGCCGTTCCGACTGCGATACCGCTACCATAGGGCGAAGTCGGCTTGGATTCGGCGGTCGAGTGATGACCGTCGAGCTCAAGCCTCAGGCCCAAAGGCGCCTCCCACTTGATATTGCCGCCGATCGAGTGGTTGACGTTACGGTTGTTGCCGACTGCACCGGTAATGGCAAGATCCTTGCCTTCGAACGCCTGGAAGTTCTCGGAGTAGAAATTGGCGCCTGCGGCCGGCCCATTGGTCCAGCTGCTCGAGGTGTCGTTGTGGTTGAACCACACGCCGATGCTGTTCTGACGGCTGTCAAAGCTATTCTGCGAGAAGATGTAGTCGACCGCCAGGTCGAGCGTATCGGTCGGCTTGAACTGCAGCACGGCCTGGCCGTTGATGCGAGTGCGCTTGAAATCGTAAAAGTCATAGGCCGCGTTCTGGGGCACCTGGTAGATGTCGGTTGGCCCGGGGCGGTTCTGGATGTTTGCGAAACGCGGGTCGCCCGCCTGTGCGAGCGTCCCCCAGTTGTTTTCAGCGCCGGTGTAGCCCGGGCGCCAGTTGCCGACGGTAAACTGCGCCTGGCCGCCGTTGCGCTTCTGATACGATCCGGCAACCAGGATGCCGATGGTGTCGTCGGCGAAAGTCGTGCTGACGATGCCCGAAATCTCGGGCGTGACATCTGTGCCGTAGAGCTGCGAAGTGTCGTAGACCCCCTTCACACCGATACTGCCCCTCAGTCCGGGGCGATCGAGCGGGCGCGGCAGCTTGATGTTGATGACCGAGCCGATGCCGCCAGTGGGAAGGGATGCCCGGCCCGACTTGTAGACCTCGACCCCGGCGACGCCTTCAGCGGCGAGGTTGCCGAAATCAAAGCTACGTGAAGAAGGCGCCGAGAAGCCGTCGCCCAACGTCGAAGTCGGCATCTGCCGACCGTTGACAACGACGAGGTTGAACTCAGGACCGAAACCGCGAACGGTGACGGTCGAACCTTCGCCGCTTTGCCGGTCGATCGACACGCCGGTGATGCGCTGCAACGATTCTGCGAGGTTGGTATCAGGAAACTTGCCGATATCTTCGGCCGAGATGGCATCCACCACACCTTGGGCTTGGCGCTTGATTTCCATCGCATCGCGAAGGCTGGCGCGGATTCCGGAAACGATGATCTCCTCGCCTTCGTCTGAAGCCTGTTCGACCGCGGGTTGCTCCTGGGCAAACGCGAC
>JANNLW010000321.1:0-5339 GCA_031397145.1 Sphingomonadales bacterium
GCTGTCGGGTTGGGAACGTTACACTGCCCTGATCAGCCGCGAGTCGATTCGCCCGCTGCCAAGGCTAGTTTCTAGGGATGCGAACGGCATTGGATCAAGTGCCGGAGTGTCAAAAAAATGAAATAAATGCAGTTGACTCGCTGGCCCGCAGGAATCCGTTAACCTATCTTAAATCATTGAATTAATGGGCAAATAAATGCGGGGGTGTTTTTGCATGATGCGCGAATCGTGGTTTGTCCTAGGGTTGGTCTTTCATTGCACCGCACAATGAAAAGCCCGCCGGTCTTGCGACGGGCGGGCCAATGTTCTGAAGCGGGACGCTTTGCTCAGGAAAGCGAAGTGACAGCCTTGGTCAAGCGCGAAAACTTGCGCGAAGCTGTATTCTTGTGAAGCACGCCGCGAGCAACGCCCCTTGCCAATTCCGGTTGGGCTGCGGCTAAAGCTTCTGCTGCTGCGGTCTTGTCACCAGCCGAAAGGGCCGATTCGACCTTCTTGATGAACGTCCTGATACGGCCAACGCGATTTCCGTTTATTTCCGCGCGACGATCATTACGACGGATACGCTTCTTTGCTTGCGGCGTGTTCGCCATGCCAAAACCCTCAAAATTCGATTCAAAAGAAAAAGAGGCGCAGAATCATCTGCACCGATCCGGGAGGGCCATTAGCCAAGCAGTGGCATGTGGTCAACTCCTAGCGCTGGCAAGCTGCACAGTAAAAGGTCGAACGCCCGCCATCCGTGCGTCGCAGCACTGTCTGCCCACAACAGCACAACTCTCCCTCGCGGCCATAGACATGCCACTGTTTCGAGAAATAGCCGAGTTCTCCGTCGGGACGCGCAAAGTCGCGCAAGGTTGAGCCTCCAGCTTCGATTGCAGCGGTCAACACCTCCTTGATCGCCTGCACCAGCGGCGTGAGCCGGGCTGTCGCAACCCGTCCAGCCGGTTTGTGCGGCTTGATTCCGGCCATGAACAGTGCTTCGCAGACATAAATGTTTCCCAGCCCCGCCACGGTCCGTTGGTCGAGCAACAGCGTCTTGATCGAAGCGGCGCGGCCTTTGAAAGCCGTGATCAGCGTTTTGTGGGAAAAGGCGTCGCTTAGCGGTTCAGGCCCGAGCGCCTTGAAGACGGGCCAATCCGCAAGTGCATCGGTCCTGATCAGGTCGAGCGAGCCGAAGCGTCGGTGATCGTTGAGCGCGAGCACGCGCCCGGCGGCGGTTTCAAGAATCAGGTGATCGTGCTTCTCGATCTCGGACGGATCGACCCGCCATCGACCGGACATGCCGAGATGAAAGACAAGCGTATCTCCCCTATCAGTCTCGATCAGGCCATATTTGGCGCGGCGGCCCAGCGCCGTCACGCGGGCTCCCGTAAGCCGCTGCCGCAGGTCGACAGGGATCGGGCGGCGCAGGTTGGCGCGGCGCGGCTCGACCCGGGCCAGCACGTCGCCATCGAGCACGGCAGCGATCCCGCGCACGGTCGTCTCGACTTCTGGCAATTCAGGCATGGATTTGCGCTAGCGGCAGCGCCGCCCCTTGGCTAGAGCGACGCGCATGAGCGAAACCGTTTCCTTCGGCTATTCAGAAGTCGACCCGGCTGAAAAGACCCAGCGCGTAGGTGCGGTCTTTTCGAGTGTTGCCAGTAATTACGACCTGATGAACGATGCGATGTCGGCAGGAATGCACCGTATCTGGAAGAACCGCTTCGTCCGTCGCGTAAAGCCGCGAGAAGGTGAGCACATACTCGATATGGCAGGGGGAACGGGCGATATTGCGTTCAGAATGCAGGAGCACGGCGCTTTCATTACCGTCGCAGACATCAACCCCGACATGCTGGATGTCGGGATCGAACGGGCGCAGAAGCGCGAAATTGGTGGATTGAGCTGGTCGGAACAGAATGCGGAGACGTTAAGTTTCGATGACAAATGCTTTGACGCCTGTACGATAGCCTTCGGCATCCGCAATGTTACCCATATCGATCGGGCGCTGGCCGAGGCGCACCGCGTGCTCAAGCGCGGCGGGCGCTTCTTCTGCCTTGAATTCTCGACGACGCTGTGGCCGGGATTTGCCGAAGTCTATGATGCCTATTCGCACAAGATCGTTCCCAAACTTGGCCGGTTGCTGGCCAGGGACGAGGACAGCTATCGCTACCTCATCGAATCAATTCGCCGCTTTCCCGACATGCCAGCCTTTGAAAACATGATCCGCGACGCGGGTTTCATTTGCACCAATGTCGAGCCGATGCTCGGCGGGTTGGTGGCCATTCATAGCGGCTGGAAGATTTGACCGCGCGCATCACTCATCTGTGGCGGACGCTGAAATGGGGCCGGACGCTTGCGCGTTACGGGGCGTTGCTTGGTATCGAACGCGATTCCAACGCGCCTCCGGCGATGAGGCGATTGGCACGATTGGCTCGATTGGGCAGTTTCCCCCCGAATCCGCCTGCTTATGCCAAAGCTTTTGAAAAGATCGGGCCGGCAGCCGTAAAGCTCGGGCAATCGCTTGCGACACGACCGGATCTCGTGGGAGAAGCAGCGGCGCGTGACCTGCTGCGGTTGCAGGATTCTCTGCCGCCACTTCCGTTCAACAGCATAAAGGTCGCCATTGAGGCCGGGCTTGGGGCGCCGGTGGAGGCCCTGTTCCAGTCGATCGACCGACATCCAGTGGGCGCCGCATCGATCGCGCAGGTGCATCGCGCGATCACGACCGAGGGTCGGAACGTCGCTATCAAGGTTTTGCGCCCGGGCATCGAAGAGAAGTTTGCCAGCGATATCGAAACCTATGAATGGATCGCGATACAAGCAGCTGCGCGGGGAGGGGAAATTGCCAGGCTTCGGCCGCGCGAAGTTATCGCTACGTTCAAACAATGGACGCTGCGAGAGCTTGATCTGCGCCGCGAAGCGGCATCGGCGTCAGAACTGGCGGATGCAATGATCGGTGAGGACGGCTATGTTGTTCCCGCGATCGACTGGAAACGTACAAGCCGACGGGTCATGACCCTCGACTGGGTGGAGGGGATCAAACTCACCGATCGTGTGGCGCTGCTCGCGGCCGGACACGATCTCAACCATTTGGCAAAAACACTTGTCCAGGCGTTCCTTCGGCAGGCGATCGCCGAGGGCTTCTTCCATGCCGATCTTCATCAAGGAAATCTGTTCGTCACGCCTGAAGGCCGGATCGCGGCGATCGATTTCGGGATCATGGGTCGCGTCAACCGGCAAGCGCGCTTGTGGCTGGCCGAGATACTCCATGGCCTGATTACCGGGAATTACCGCCGCGTCGCCGAAATCCATTTCGATGCGCAATATGTGCCCGGGCATCACAGCATCGATGAATTCACGACGGCGCTGCGGGCGGTGGGGGAGCCAATTCGCGGGATTGCGGTGAAGGACATCAGTGTCGGCAACATGCTCGACGGACTGTTCGCGATCACCCGCGAATTCGACATGCCGACGCAGCCGCACTTGTTGTTGCTTCAAAAGACTATGGTCATGGTCGAGGGGGTTGCATCCACGCTCGATCCAGAGATCAATATGTGGGAGGTTGCCGGGCCGTTTGTCTCTGAATGGCTTCGTGACGAGCTTGGACCTGAAGCGATTGCTGCCAATGCGATTCAGCGAGGTCTGAAGCTCCTCGGTGACCTTCCAGACCTGCTTCGCCGCATTGAAGCCGCTTATCCCAAGCCCGGTGCCGCTCCTCCCGGGCCACCGCTGGCCGAAGTCAAAGCCGTGGAGGCGAAATGGCTGCCGCACGCGGTTTTGCTTGCGATTGGCGCACTCGCTGGCGGATTGGCAACCTATTTCCTATATGATCTCTCATGACCGGCAAGCGCATCCTCCTGATCATCGGCGGCGGAATAGCAGCCTATAAAGCTTGCGAGTTGGTGCGGCTGCTCAAAAAGGACGGCGTCTCGGTGCGATGCGTGCTGACGAAAGCCGGGCACAAGTTCGTGACACCGATGACGCTCGCCGCTTTGTCTGAAGACAAGGTCTATACCGATCTTTTCGACCTGAAGGATGAGGCCGAGATGGGCCATATCCAGCTTTCCCGCGAGGCAGATCTTGTCGTTATTGCGCCCGCGACGGCCGACCTGATGGCGAAGATGGCGCAGGGGATTGCAGACGATCTCGCCACGACCCTGCTGCTCGCCACCGACAAGCCGGTGCTGGCCGCGCCCGCAATGAACGTCCGCATGTGGCAACATGCGGCGACGCGGCGCAATGTCGGGACTTTGCGGCATGACGGCGTGTATGTGCTTGAGCCCGAAGAAGGACCGATGGCGTGCGGCGAATTTGGTCCCGGTCGCTTGCCCGAGCCGGAGGCGATCCTCGAAGCGATCAAACGTGCGTTGGTGCAACCAGCCAATCCGCTCGCCGGCCAGCCGGATTTTGCCGAAGATATTCCGCAACGACTTGCAGGCAAGCATGTCATCGTAACGGCGGGCCCGACGCACGAACCTATCGATCCGGTGCGGGTAATCGCCAATCGCTCCTCGGGCAAGCAGGGCTTTGCAATCGCCGGTGCGCTTGCGGCGGCAGGCGCGCGCGTGACGATGGTGTCAGGACCAGTTGCCCTTGTTACACCTGCTGGCGTGACGCGGATCGATGTCGAAACCGCGCGAGAGATGGAGGCCGCCGTGACGTCTGCGCTGCCTGCCGACGCCGCTGTACTGGTCGCGGCAGTTGCTGATTGGAGAGTTGATCAGGCACCAGAAAAGCTGAAGAAGGAAAAGGGACCACCGGCGCTCAATTGGCACAAGAATCCCGATATTCTGGCGGAGCTTGGGCAGTCATCAAAACGCCCGAAACTTCTTATCGGCTTTGCGGCCGAAACCGAAAAGGCGATTGAACACGCCACATTAAAGCGTGAACGGAAAGGCTGCGACTGGATTATCGCCAATGACGTTTCAATCGACAGGATGGGCGGCGAGGATAATCGCGTCCATTTGATTACCGATAAAGCTACCGAAAGCTGGGAACGGATGGACAAGCACGCAGTGGCCCGCAAACTGACAGAGAAAATCGCCGATGCGCTTGCCTGATATTGCAGTTGCGATCCAACGCCTGCCGCATGGTATGGGTCTGCCCCTTCCGGCCTATACTACGGATGGCGCAGCCGGTATGGACGTGGTCGCTGCCGAGGAACTGGTTCTGGAACCCGGCGCGCGTCATCCCGTGGCAACCGGCTTCGCAATGGCAATCCCGCAGGGCTTCGAGGTGCAGGTGCGCCCGCGCTCCGGCCTTGCGCTCAAGCATGGCGTGACCTGCCTCAACACTCCCGGCACGATCGACAGCGATTATCGCGGCGAAGTGAAGGTCATCCTTGCCAACCTCGGCAGCGAGCC
>JANNLW010000339.1:0-8935 GCA_031397145.1 Sphingomonadales bacterium
TACGGTTCCCGAGGTGTAGGCATTGAGATTGGGCAGCGTGGTGAACAGGAGTACGTCGAACGAAGTCAGGGCTTTCGCGTCGAGATAGTAGAAGCCCAGCAGGCCCTTGAGCCGATCGCTCTCGTAGACAAGCTGGAATTCCTGGCTTAGCTGCTCATTCTTGTAAAGACCGGGAACATCGACATCGGCTACGGGGAGCGAATCGAAATCGATCGGGGCGAAGGTCGTGTCCTTGCGCCAAGCGCTGATGCTTCGCAGCGTGATTGCATCGGAAATTTCAGCCGAGATGTTCATCGCCACGCCATAGGCCTCGATATTCTGGACGGGATTGTTAAGGCCGGCGCGCGTGTCGTAGACATCGTCGAGTACAGGCGCTCCCGAAATCAAACCCGGTATCAGCCGGTGGCCGTTACGCGGATTGGACTTGTCGCGGGTATAGTCGCCCGAAATGCGGATCAGCATCCGGTTGTCGGGAGAGTTGAACTCGAAAGTCCCGCGACCCGCCCACACGTCCTTGTTGTAGTTTTCAAGGCCATTGTTGAGGTTGTCGCCG
Source organism: Sphingomonadales bacterium (assembly GCA_031397145.1). Taxonomy (GTDB): domain Bacteria; phylum Pseudomonadota; class Alphaproteobacteria; order Sphingomonadales; family Sphingomonadaceae; genus Aquisediminimonas. The sequence continues at coordinate 554 of JANNLW010000339.1, forward strand.
AAGCCACCGCGCGAGAGCCGGGCGAGCGAGCCTCCGACACGGAGCTTGTCGCCGATCGGTGCGCTGATCGTCAAAATGCCGTCGGCCTGATCGTAACTGCCATAGGTCGCGCGGGCCTTGACCTCAAAATCCGCAGGCAGGCGTCGCGTCACATATTTCACTGCGCCGCCGACGGTATTGCGGCCATAAAGCGTGCCTTGCGGGCCGCGCAGCACCTCGATCCGTTCGACCTCGTAAATGTCGAGAACCGCAGCTTGTGGCCGGTTCAAATACACATCGTCCAGATAGATGCCGACGCCCGCTTCGAAGCCGCCAACCGGATCCTGCTGGCCGACGCCACGGATAAAGGCGGTCAGTGTCGAATTGGTCGCGCGAGAATTCTCGAGCGTGACATTGGGCGTGGTGGCGGAAATGTCGGTAATATCGATCGCGCCCCTGGCTTCGAGTTCTACACCCGAATAGGCGGTAACCGCGATCGGCACGTCGAGCAGCCGCTCTTCGCGGCGACGCGCCGTGACGACGATATCGCCCGAATCGGCAGCCGACGCTTCGTCGGCCTGCTGGGCCATGATAGGCATTGCGGGGAGGGCGGCGACGGCGGCCCCGGCAAAGAGTGCAGCGCGCACCAGGCGTTTGGATTTCATGGCATAGCTCCTCGTTACTATCATGGTTCCTCCGTGCGGATTGCGCGCGGTGTCGAAGGCGTGATAGTGAAAGGTGAACCAAGTTTCAACTTAGAATGTGCGAAGGGATGGCAAATGTCGGTAAACCGTGGCAATCAGGCAACAATGGAACCGGCCGACAAAACCCCCCGCACCGATCGTGGACGCAGGACGCTGCGCACTATCCTCGATGCCGCTGCCTCCGAATTCGGCGAAAAGGGTTTCTACGAAAGCTCGATTGTCGGGATTACCAGCCGGGCCGGCGTCGCGCTCGGCAGTTTCTACACTTATTTTGATTCGAAGGACGCGATCTTCCGCGCGCTCGTCCGCGACATGTCGGCGCAGGTAGGGGCACATGCTGCCGTCGCCGTGCGGGGTGCAAGTGACCCGCTTTCCCGAGAAACGGCTGTGTTCCAGGCGTTTCTTGAATTCACGCGTGGGCACAAGGAAATCTATCGCATCATCGACGAGGCGGAATTCGCTGACCCCGAAGGCTATCGCCAGCACTATGAAGATGCTGCCGCCCGAATCCTCGCACGGTTGAAGGAAGGCGCTGCCCAAGGCTCCTTCCGGCCGGATCTGGAAGAAGCCCATGCCTGGGCCATCATGGGAATGAATGTTTTCCTCGGCATGCGTTTCGGTGTCTGGTCTGACAGCGAGGATGCCGGGCATATCGCAGCAATCGCGCGGGATTTCGTGGCCAAGGGGCTTGGCCGCTGAAGCCGTCGGTCCTTTCCCTTCAAAAGCGCGACCACCCGGGTTAGAGGGCACCATGCTCGCTTCGATCTTCGGCTTCTCCGGCCCCGTCCTCACCGCCGACGAAACGGCCTTTTTCAAGGACAGCAATCCGGCTGGCTATATCCTTTTCAAGCGAAACATCGAGGATCGCGGCCAGCTCCGTGCGCTGACCGACAGCTTGCGCGGGCTGCATGGCCGCAATGATGTGCCAATCCTGATCGACCAGGAGGGCGGGCGCGTATCGCGGATGCAACCCCCGGTTTGGCCGGCCTTTCCACCGGGCGAAGCGTTTGACCGGCTCTACAGACTGGCGCCGATGACCGCGATCGAAGCTGCACGGGCCAACGCAAAGGCAATCGCGCTGACCTTGTCAGAGGTTGGTATTACGGTCGATTGCCTCCCGTTACTCGACGTGCGCGTGCCGGAAACCCATCCCGCAATTGGCGATCGGGCGTTAGGCGCCGAGCCTATGCAGGTAGCAGCCCTTGGCCGGGCTGTGATTGACGGGCTGCGCGAGGGCGGCGTCGTCGGCGTGGTGAAACATATGCCGGGCCAGGGCCGCGCCGTGGTTGACAGCCATAAGTCGCTACCGGTCGTCAGCGCCGACGATGCGGCGCTTGAAAACGACCTCGAACCGTTCCGCACCCTCAACGCAGCGCCCATGGGGATGACCGGGCATATCATCTTCGAGGCCTGGGACGCCGAACGCTGTGCAACGCTCTCTACCGTGATCATTCATGACGTCATCCGCGGTCGGATCGGATTCGATGGTTTCCTGATGAGTGACGACCTCGACATGAAGGCGTTGAATGGCGAAATTGGAGCCCTGGCCGCAGCGAGCGTGATGGCCGGATGCGATGCAGCACTCAATTGCTGGGGTCGGATGGAAGAAATGATGTCGATTGCAAACAAGGTCGGCGAACTGTCTTCCGCGGGTATCATGCGGCTTGCAAATGCCATGGCGACGATCGGCGCGGCGCCGGATGTGACGGAATTGCCTGATCTGCTTGCCAAGCGCGACGCCTTGTTGCAGCTTGTCGCCTGAATGGAAGAACAGCTCATCATCGATGAATTTGCCGGGCCGCCGGACGATGCTGCTTTCACGCTCGAACTGGGAAGCTGGGAAGGGCCGCTCGACCTGTTGCTGGCACTTGCGAGGAACCAAAAGGTTGACCTGCGCGAAATCTCGATCCTTGCGCTGGTCGAGCAGTATCTCGATTTCATTGCCAATGCGAAAGCACTGAAACTCGAGATTGCGGCCGATTATCTCGTGATGGCGGCGTGGTTGGCTTATCTCAAATCCTGCCTGCTTCTGCCGCGCGAACCACATGTCGATCCCAGTCCCGAGGAATTGGCACTTCGCCTGCAACTGCGGCTCGAACGTCTGAATGCAATGCGTGAGGCCGGGGCGCGGCTCATGGGGCGAGACAGGCTGGGCCGCGATGTTTTTGCCCGCGGGGTGCCTGAAGGACTGCGCGTGGTCCGCAAGGCGCAATGGGATGCGCAGATATTTGACCTGATCCAGGCCTATGGGCAGATTAAGGCACGCGCCATGCCTGTGTTTCATGTCGTAACAAAACGCCATGTGATGACCCTGGAGGATGCGATTGAAAGGATTGCGCGCATGGTAGGCTCCGCAATCGACTGGATGTCCATCGAGCGATTCCTTCCCGAAACCGAGGACGCCGGTTTCCGTCGATCCGCGCTGGCATCAAGTTTTGTTGCCACGCTCGAACTGGCACGACAGGGCAAGCTCCAGCTCCGCCAGGAAGAGCCATTTGCGCCGTTGATGGTGAAGGCGGCATGATCGATCCGGCCGAAGACCTGACCCGCGCGGTCGAAGCGACGCTGTTCGCAGCTTCCGAACCGCTGACAATTGTCGAGATTGCCGCATATGTCGGGGCCGATGCCGATGTCAAAGTCGCTCTGCACGATCTCGGTGAACGTTATGAGGGGCGCGGCATCAACCTCGTTGAACGTGGCGGGCGCTGGCTGTTCCAGACCGCGCCCGACCTTGCGCACATCTTGCGCCGCGAGCGTGCGGAGGCGCGCAAATTGTCGCGCGCCGGGATCGAGACACTTGCGATCATTGCATACCATGAGCCGGTCAGCCGCGCAGAGATTGAGGCGATCCGGGGCGTCCAGATTTCGAAAGGAACGCTCGATGTCTTAATGGAAGCAGGCTGGGTGCGTCCTGCCGGTCGACGGGAGGTGCCCGGCCGGCCATTGACCTATGCGACGACATCCGGCTTCCTCTCCCATTTCGGTCTGGAGAACCGGAGAGACCTACCCGGAATAGACGATTTGAGGGCTGCCGGGCTCCTCGATCCGGTCGATCTCGCCTTCGATGCCCTCGAAATGCAGGGCAATGATGCAGATCAACTGGAAACTGTCGATGAGAGCGACTAAATAGGTTAGCATGCATCCAATGCCGGAGGGTTCCGGTAACACCCATGCGCGCCAGTTTGGCCGCTCTAGGAGATACATCATGGGCCTCAGTCTTCCGCATATCCTCCTGCTGGCGCTTGTCGTATTGCTGCTATTCGGCGGTGGCCGGATTTCTGGCCTGATGGGCGACGTTGCCAAGGGTATCAAGAGCTTCAAAAAGGGCATGGCCGAAGATGAGGAAGACACACCCAAGCCAATGACCAAGATCGAGGCGCAACCGGCTCCGACCGTGATTGAAGCCGAAAAACAGCCCGAAAAGCAGGCTGACAAGCCAGACTGAGCTGAAAACCGATGTTTGACGTTGCGCCCACCGAATTGCTGCTGGTGGCTATTGTCGCGCTTGTCGTGATCGGCCCGAAGGATTTGCCGCGCGTCCTCAGGGTGCTTGGGCAGTGGGTTGCGAAGGCGAAAAGTGTTGCCGGGCAGTTTCGTTCGGGCTTTGACGAAATGGTCCGCGAGGCAGAGCTTGCCGAGATGGAAAAGAAATGGGCTGACGAGAACGCCAAGATCATGGCAGAACACCCGCCCGTAACACCGCCTGATCCGCCTGCAGTTGAAGGCGCCAAACCTTGAAAGATATTGATGAAAGCAAAGCGCCACTGCTTGATCACCTGATCGAGTTGCGTCGCCGCCTTTTGTGGAGCGTGACTGCGCTTGGCGTCGCCTTTGTGGGCTGTCTCTATGTTGCGCGACCGATCTTCGCATTCCTCGTGCAGCCGCTGCTCAGGGCGGGGCAAGGCAAGATCATCTATACGGATATATTCGAGGCATTCTTTGTTGAACTCAAAGTTGCGCTGTTCGCCGCTTTGATGATCGCCTTCCCGGTGTTGGCTACCCAAGTCTGGCGTTTCGTGGCGCCTGGCCTTTATGCGCAGGAAAAGCGGGCATTCCTGCCCTTCCTCCTCATGACTCCAATTTTGTTCACGGCCGGTGCGGCGATGGCTTATTATGTCGCGATGCCGATCGCGCTCACTTATTTGCTGGGGTATAGCGGCAATGTCGGGGGTGTCGAACAGGAGGCGCTTCCAGGTGTTGGCAATTATCTCAATTTTGTAACCAAATTTATCTTTGGTTTCGGAGTCGCCTTTCTCCTTCCCGTCGTGCTGATGCTGCTCGAACGCGCAGGAATCGTCACACGCGATCAGCTGAAGAAGGGCAGGCGCTATGCGATCGTCGCGATCGTCGCGGTCGCTGCCGTTCTCACACCTCCCGACATCTTGTCCCAGGTGCTGCTCGCAGTGCCACTCTATCTGCTCTACGAGTTCGCGATTGTTGCCATCTGGTTTACCCAGCGGCGAAGTGCACGCAAAGTGGCGGCATCCGCCGAATGACAGCTTCGGCGCTCAGCCAAGCGCTGGGCCGAGCCGAAGCGGATTCGCCATACCTCCGGACGCTGATGTCCCGCTTTGAGGAGCTGACTAACCAGCTTGTCTCTGGCGACTTGTCCGGCGCGCTGCAATTGGCGAGGGCAGTCGATGCCGAATTGCCGGTTGCAACCGCCCTGCGCCGCACCAAGGCGCGGCTGGCGCTGGTCGTGGCAATTGGCGATCTGGCCGGACTGCTGAGCCTTGAGGACGTGACGGCCGAACTCTCCACGTTCGCCGATTTGGCCCTTGATCTTGCAATCCGCGATGCGATCGAATTTCTGACCCCGGGGGAGGAACCACGGGGCTTTGCGGCAATTGCACTCGGAAAACACGGCAGTCAGGAGTTGAACTATAGTTCGGATATTGATCCGATCCTGATCTTTGATCCCGAAACCCTGCCTCACCGGCAACGCGATGAACCGGCCGAAGCGGCCGTGCGGATTGCCGCCCGAATGATGCAGACCATGCAAAGCCGGGATGGAGACGGCTATGTCTTCCGCGTCGATCTGCGGCTGCGGCCGAATCCGGAAGTGACGCCCATTGCATTGCCGATCGAGGCGGCAATTTCATATTATGAATCCAACGCTCTTGCCTGGGAGCGCGCCGCCTTTGTGCGCGCCCGCGCCTGTTCCGGCGATATCGGTCTGGGCGAAGGGTTTCTTGACATCATAAAGCCATTTGTCTGGCGACGCGGGCTGGATTTTGGGGCGATTGCAGAGATTCGGGGTATGTCTCATCGCATCCGGGATCATTATGCAGGGGGGCAGGCGTTCGGCCCCGGGTTCGACCTGAAGCGGGGACGAGGCGGAATTCGTGAGTGCGAATTCTTTGCCCAGATCCACCAACTTATCCATGGCGGGCGCGATCCATCATTGCGTGTTCCAGCCACGGTCGATGCGCTGACTGCGTTGGCGACGTCGGGACAGGTCGAAGCCGACGACGCCCGGACATTGATCGACGCCTACCGTATTTACCGCATGATCGAGCATCGCCTTCAGATGGTCGATGATCAGCAGACCCACGCCCTCCCTCGGCAAACCGAGGCTATGAACGGGGTGGCGCGGTTGCACGGGCTAGAAGGCGGGCGGGCGCTGCTTAACTTGCTCGAACCCCATGTAAGTGCTGTAGGGCTGCTCTATGACGGCCTTGATGCGGGGCGCGCCGAAGCCCTGCCCGTCCGTGAGGAGGCTTTGGAAACGATGCTGGTCGCGGCTGGGTTTAGCGAACCGGCGTCTGTCATCCAACGAATCGGCGGTTGGCGCAGCGGGCAGTCTCGCGCCTTGCGCAGTCCTGCAGCGCAGGAGGCGCTCGAGGCTGTGCTCCCCAAGCTGATTCATGCGCTTTCCGGCGCACCGGATCCGATTTCGGCAGTCAACCGACTCGACGGGATGATCGATCGGCTGCCCAGTGCCATAAACCTTTTTCGGCTGTTGGAAGCACGGCCGCCTCTGCTCCGGATATTGACGGATATCCTGTGCCTCGCGCCGACTCTCGCGATCGAACTCTCAAGACGCGCCGCGTTGCTTGACGGATTGATCGATGCGACGGCGTTCAATTCCCCTGGATCCATCGTCGAGATAACCGCACGCCTTCGCGAAGACGACGAACGGGTGGGGATTGAAGAGCGGCTCGATCGCGTTCGCCAGATCGTGGGAGAATTGCGCTTTGCTCTCGGCGCGCAGATTGTCGTTGGAGCACGCGACCCGATCGATGTTGCGACGGACTATGCGCGCGTCGCGGAGGCCGCCATCGGTGTCGTGAGTGAAACGGTGATCGCCGAGTTCGAGCGGATGCATGGCAAGGTGCCAGGCGCGGAACTTGTAATCCTTGCGCTGGGCCGCATGGGTGGGGGTGAATTGACCCATGCATCCGATCTTGACCTGATCTATCTCTTCACCGGCGATTTCGCTGCCGAATCGGGTGGTATCAAGCCACTTGGCGCGACGCATTATTTCAACCGCCTCGCCCAGCGCGTGACCGCCGGGCTCTCAGTCGCAACCGCAGCCGGACCGCTCTATGAGGTCGATACGCGCTTGCGGCCGTCCGGTGCGCAGGGACCACTGGTCGTGACTCTCGACAGTTTCGAACGCTACCAGCGTGAAGAGGCCTGGACATGGGAGCACATGGCGCTGACCCGGGCGCGGGTCGTCTTTGGCTCGACCGAAGCGCGATTCGCAACGCAGGCGATCATCAATGCCATTCTCGCGCACCCACGCGACAGGCACGAGCTGGTGGCGGCTGCGACCAAGATGCGTGAAGATATTGCACTGCATAAGCCGCCAACCGGATTGCTTGATGTGAAACTGTGTGAAGGCGGGCTCGTTGATCTGGAATTTGCCCTTCATGTTACCCAGCTAAGCTTCGGCAAGGGGTTCGATCCACACATCGGAACGGCCATTGCATTGCTGATTGAGGCTGGACTGGTTTCGCCCGGAATCGCTGCGGCGTATCGCCTGCTAACCCGCATTCTGGTTACTGCGCGACTGGTCGCGCCCGATCTTCAAAGCCCGTCCGACGCCACCTGTGCCCTGATCGCCAGCGCATGCAAGCAGCCGGATTGGCCAAGCCTTCTTGCAGCACTCGATGCTGTGAGGCAGGACGTTTCGAGATTCTGGCTGGAAATTTCCGCCGCCGCAAAAGGAGATTGAACATGCTGAAGCCGGGCGATCATGCGCCGAATGTTTCCTACGTCACGATTGAGGGTCACACCGCCCAGATTGCCGGCCACGAGGGCCGCAAGCTTATACTCTATTTCTATCCAAAGGATGATACGACCGGCTGCACCCGCGAGGCGCAGGATTTTACGGCGCTTGCCGCGGATTTCGCAAAGGCCGGGGCGGATATTGTTGGCATCTCGAAGGACTCGGTCAAAAGCCATGCAAAATTCATTGGTAAATATGATCTGAAGGTTGCGCTGGGCAGCGACGAGAGCGGAGCGGTCTGCGAAGCGTTCGGAGTCTGGGTCGAAAAATCGATGTACGGCCGCAACTATATGGGCATTGAGCGCGCAACCTTCCTGATCGGTGCCGATGGAAAAATCGCGCAGATTTGGCGCAAGGTGAAGGTCGCGGGCCATGCTGCCGCCGTTCTCGAGGCCGCAGGGGCGCTTTAGGCATGGGGGCCGGGGTTTCGGCATTTTTGATCGGTGCGGCATTCCTGACGGCGAC
>JANNLW010000341.1:0-2757 GCA_031397145.1 Sphingomonadales bacterium
GGATCGGCGCCAACAGTCGCTGACGCCCAGACGATTTCCAACATTGCGACGATCCAATGGGACGCGGGCGCAAACCGCATCATCCGCAATTCGAATCAGGTTGACCTCATTGTCGAGCCGCCTCAACCGGTAATTCCAACCCTCAGAACCTATCAGCTTGATAGTTCGCTCGCGGCTCAAAACATCTCCGTTCCGACCACAATTTGCCAAGGCAGCAGCGGCGCTTCTCCCGTGACACTTGGTGGAGCGTTTGCCGGCATACCGCTACTGCCTGCTTCGGTATTGCAAACGACCGCAATTCGAGCCGGAGAACCGTTGATCGTTGAAATCAATTCTGCACTGGATAATCAAAATACGACAACGATTGACACGTTAATGGTGCGTCTGGAAACGCCAGGCGGTGACTCCGAAACACTTATTTTCTCTGAAACCGGGCCAAATACAGGCGTTTTCGTTGGAATAATTCGCACTTCGGCCATTCCCCCCAGCCCTGTCCGGAATGACTGCCTTTTATCGGTTCGCCCTGGTGACGCCCTAACGCTGTCGGGACTACGCGCAAGCGACGGTTCGCTGATTGCAAATTCGCCAGTCCAAGTATTGATCGATCCGTTTGGCATTATATTCGACAGCGGCGATGGGGCGCCAATTGCGGGATCGAGCGTTACTCTGGTCGATGCAGCTACAGGACAACCGGCCCAGGTTTTTGGCGATGATGGCGTTTCGAGTTTTCCTGCAACCATCGTTACAGGATCGACGGTAACCGATGGCAGCGGAAATATTTATGTATTTCCGCCGGGCGACTACCGCTTTCCCTTCGTGCGCGCGGGGAGTTACCGGCTCGTCGTACAACCTCCATCGCCCTATACCGTTCCGTCAACGTCACTGCCCGCCGATCTGGCGGGCTTGCGGCGTCCCGATGGACTGCCGTTCGCAATTGTAAATGGTTCATATGGTGACGTTTTTTCTTTGAGTGGCCCTTCGCCGGTTCGTATCGACGTCCCGGCAGACAAGCCTGGCGGCTCGCTGATCCTGCGCAAATCGGCCTCCAGTCCGGTCGCAGTGCCCGGCGATCCTGTCCAATACCGGATCAATGTGCAGAATGGCGACGTTACGCGATTGACTGGCTCGATCACGGTCAATGACGTGCTGCCCATCGAAATGCGGTTAAAAGCACAAACAGTGCGGTACAACGGCATCTTGATATCCTATTCGGTTAGTCCAGATGGCCGCAACCTGTCGATAACATTGCCCCCATTGGGCGGTGGGGCGAGCGGGATCGTGACTTATATTCTCGAAGTCCGTCCTGACGCAAAGCCCGGCCCAGCGATGAACCGCGCGAGCGCGGTCGACAGCCGCGGTGCCCAAAGTCCGGTATCAGATGCAGTCGTGCGCATTGCCCGTGACGGCATCACCGACAGGATGACCATAATCGGACGCATCACAGATGGGGGGTGCACGATTGATCCCGACGCCGCCAACGGAGTTTCGGGCGTCCGGGTGATGCTTGAGGATGGCAGCTATTCCGTAACGGATCTGGAGGGGCGCTATCACTTCGAAGGTGTCCTGCCGGGTTTGCATGTCGTGCAGATGGACGCTTCGTCGCTGCCGTCCGGCCAGGTTCCAGCCGATTGCGCCAAAATTGCGCGCACCGCTGGCAGTGCCATTTCACGCTTTGTTGACGGGCAAGGTGGTTCACTCGTGCGCGCAGATTTCCGCAGCGTGGTAGGCAAGAACATCGCGCGGCTCGAGGCTGAGATCGTTCGCCGTGCAGTTCCGCCGACCGACGCTGATGCGGCCGGGGCTGGTCGCGACTGGTTTTCGGGTCAGATGCCTGAAATTGGTTGGCTTTTTCCCGAACCCGATCACAACCCGCGCACCAAAGCCGTGCGCGTCGCAATCAAACATCTGCCAGGTCAGACCGTCCGGCTTTTCAGCGATGGGAAGTCGGTGGACGACCTTGCATTTGAAGGCACACGAAAGAACGGTGTAGAATCCTTGGCCGTAAGCCTCTGGCGTGCTCTTGAACTGAATGAAGGCGATACCGTCTTCACTGCCGAAGTGCGGGACGCACAAGGCGGACTGATCGACACGCTCCGGCGCACCGTTCACTATGCAAACAATGCCTTTCATGCTGAACTCATCCGGGAAAAATCCGTTCTTGTCGCTGACGGCGTTACACGCCCGGTACTGGCAATCCGCATGACCGATCGCACCGGCCGGGCTGTTCGCAATGGTCTTGTCGGAGATTTCGAACTTCCAGCACCCTACTACCCTGCGGTCGAAGCCGATGCACAGGCAGCTCGTCAGCTTTCCGGCCTCGAACGTGCCCGTCCTGTCTGGCATGTCGAGGGCGACGAGGGCATTGCCTATGTCGAACTGGAACCGACGACAGCATCTGGCGGGCTTTCAATCACCCTGCCCTTCCGCGACGGGGATGTTACGCGCAAACAAACCATTCAGACCTGGCTGACGCCCGGCAAACGTCCCTGGACGATTGTCGGTTTCGCTGCGGGAACAGTCGGTTTCAATACATTGAACGGCCGGACCGAAGGCCTGGGGGCCGATGGTGAGCATTGGTATAGCGACGCTCGGCTTGCCCTTTATGCAAAAGGCCGGATCAAGGGCAAATGGCTGATGACCCTTGCCTATGATAGCGACAAGAGCAAGGACGAAGCCCGCTTCGCCGGCACAATTGATCCGACGGCCTACTATACGATCTATGCGGACCGTAGCGAACGCCGCTACGATGCGGCCAGC
>JANNLW010000355.1:0-6473 GCA_031397145.1 Sphingomonadales bacterium
GTTCTCACGTGGAAATGTGACCCTTGATAACAGCCGTATGTTCAGGTTGCAGTTTTGGTCATAGCCGCCCGAAAGTGCGAGCAATTGCATCGGAAGATCGCGCTCTCGCGATCTGACCGTCGAGGTCATTGGGGATCGCCATCGGCGTGAACGCATTGACGTTTGCGCCACCGGTATTGCCATGTGGCACAAGACCTGCCCAGGTTCCGGCGGCTGCCGCCAACACACGCAGAATTTGGCCAAACACCTCACGCAGATTGTGGCGGCGAATTCCCCACATCAACATATGCAAGTGCACGCGGACGTGTTGCACCGTCGATCTCTGACCCAGTACATGTGCGCGTTCCAAGTGCTGAAAACCAATGTGCGGATCCCCGCCGAACTCGGCGGCCCAGGCGGCAGCAAGTTCTGCTTCGACATGAGAATGGATGCGCCTGCCGAAGCTCGAAGGGTTCATTGCTTGGATCTTTCTCGAAAGGAGCCGCCAAGCGAGATACGCTCCGGCTGCTGCATCGAAACTCAAGCAGAAAATTGGCCACCAAGCCGGCACGCCCGCATTGTCGATCAACCGATCATGATACCAATCGAGCATCCCGTGCCCCACCAGAGCGACAACCACGACCCAAAGATTCGTCCTGAAGCCGATGGTTGCCGTAAGGGCAAACGCAACAAAGACACCTGTCTCCCAAGACAGAGCAGAGCTGCCCCCCATGACCGCAAACAACCCATAGTAAGACGCGATCACCACCAAGATTAGCGGGTATACCGAACGATCGCGGTCAAAACCGGAAACGGTGGTAAAAACGCCGACGGCGATCGCCAGCGCAATACCGACAAAATATCCCATTTTAGCTTCCTCTTCGATTTTATATCGCCGCCCTGATTTAGGTGGCGGCCCGAAGGCGGCGAAGCGCTCGATCAAGCGACGAGGGTGACTGTCGCTTTTGATCGTGAACGAGCGCTCCGCCGCATAACCGTCAGTTTGCGCAGCTGCAGTTCGGGCCGCACTTGCACGACGGCCCACAGTTGCAGGCCTTGAGTTTGGTGGCGCACTTGCAGGTCGGGGTGCAGGTGCAGGGGTTGCATTTGCAAGTCTCGGTCATTGGTGAACTCCTTTGTTCGGTTTGTGGAGTTCATGGGATACGATGCGAATCGGTTCGACACTTGAACGTAGCGGCTAATCCTCAATCGGCGTGACCAAGTTGAACCGATGTCGTGAGCATAGTCACTCAAGCGGAGTAAGAAGCATTCGAGTCATCGGCCAAGGGCGGATCGTGGTCTGGGAAGGTGCGGCCCTCTGGATGCTCGAGGGCGAGGAGACCGCAGATGTGTACCCGCATGCGCACCACGCGATTCAGATCACGTTTCGGCTAAAGGGCTGGTTCGAAATCAGCGTCGGCGGCGAAAGACTCGCAGGTCCTGTTGCTGCCGTCGGGTCGGACACGCGCCATAGCTTTCGCGCGAGCGGTGCCGTTGCATTCCTGTTCATTGCGCCCGAGAGCTCAATGGGCACTGTGGTTAGCAACATGTTGTTCGAGAATCAGCCATGGACGAACATCGCAAACGGTCCATTTGTAGCCTCGCTTGAGGCGCTGCGCGTATGCTTCGAAAGCGGCGGCTCTGAGGAAGAGCTTCGGCGCGTAGGTCGGGCGATTTTGAACACGCTGCAATCGGCCGAACCACCGAAAATGCCCGACCATCGCGTGCTTGCGATGATCGACTATGCGAAGCAGAATCTTGATGACAGAGTGAGCTTGCCTGCCGCCGCAGGGCGCGTTGGGCTATCGCCCAGCAGAGCGCGTCACCTTTTCGTTGCTCAAACGGGTCTGCCTTTTAAGACTTACGCCTTGTGGCTCCGGATCGAGCGTGCCGTAGCACTATATGCAGCAGGCAGTTCGCTTACCGAAGCGGCCCACGAAGGGGGATTCGCGGATTCGGCACATTTCAGTCGCACGTTTAAACGGACGTTCGGTATCCCCGCAGCGGGGTTACGCCTTCAACACGGGTGAAAAAATGCAGATGTTGTGAACGAAGGGCAGCTTTCCAATTTTCCACCTGCAAGCTGCCGTTCCCGTCCCCACAACAGAAGGGCCTTTATCCAGCGGCGGTCATCGACCCCATTGCGGTCATCCGGTCGGGTAATCGCGACTGGTGGCGGAGCGCGATGATCTTGCGTGAGCGGGCAACCCGAACGGATCGCGCGTGGAAAGCTTGGCAATGGTGGTATTAAGGTGCCAGTTTACCAAATGCACTCTCTGTTTCCGGTCCAGCCTCCGCTTTGGCCTGCGTTCAATCAGCGCCGGTGCAATGCCCGCTCAACAAGGCGCTCCCGAGCGGAATTGTGCGGGTATCTCAGGATCGCGGGTGTTCAGCAACGGAATGCTGTTTGCCGGCAAATTGGAATAGGCATTGATCCAGCGCGCGACCCATTGGGGATCCTTGACCTTGCTCGGATGATATCCCGGCATAAGCGAGTGCAGCATCGCCGGTGATGTATGGACGAAGAACCGGGCGATCATATGATATAATCGCAGCCTGCTTTGCCATTGCCGCCACAAACCGTCCCGCTTGAGCATCCGGACACAGCCCTCCCTTGAACACCTTGCGACATGCCAGGTTCCACACATCAAACCCCAAAGGCGGGGCCAATAATTTCCATACAAATCGTTATAGAGATCAAAGGCCACATTCTTGTGCTCGGTTTCCTCCACCATGTGCCAAAGGATCAATGAAGCGACGGACGGTTCAGCATTTTTGAAAAGATCGCCTCGCTGTTTTATCAGCCACTCGGTTATCCCCATCGTCATCGTTTCAAAACCGGCGGTATAAGCCAGGCGCCAGCGCAGGCTTCGGGACTGGAAGCCTTTATAATCAGCCTCCATCTTCTCCTCGACCTCCGCCAGATCGGGATAATGGCGTTTCAATATCTCGTTGTAGCGGCGATGGTTTTGAAAATGCTGGCCTTCCTGTGCGATAAAGCCATGAACAGCCTCTTTCAGTTCCTTGTTGCTGGCCTGCTTCAAGGCTTCCTTGACGGTCTTGATCAGAAAGGGTTCAAGATAGGGCATCGCCAACGATGCGCCGTTCGCCATATGGCTCCATTCATGTTTGCCGGGATGCCATACCGGATCGATCGCCTCTTCAAATGCGAAGGGGATTGATCGCACGATAATGGCTTGATCGACCGGCTTGGTTTGGGCGATTTTCATGACGCTTCCTTCAGCGATTTATAGTGTTTCCAGGCGCCCCATGCGAACAAGGCAAAACCGATATGTACGGCGACGATTGGCGGCCAGCCGAAGAGATAGATGATATTATTGATCGTGACGTCACCGGGGAAAGGGCCTCCCCCAAATTCAAGCCCTCTTGTGCCGAATATGGCGTTTGCGATCGCCGGCAACGTAAACAACCAGGCGAATGTCAGCGACGACCAGAACAGCCAGGTCTGCCCTTTAGGGCCGAGCCGCACAAAGGATGCCGCGGCGGCAAGGGCAATAAGGACAAGGCCGTTTGTAATCCCTTCCATGTGCGCCATGTTCCAAGCGCGGCGATCACCCCCGATCTCTGCCGGAACGTCCTTTACGATCGGCCAGAGATCAACGGCACCGAGCAGAAAGAAAAAATAGACCCAGCCTGTCAATGCCGATGAAATCAACAGGCCGACACCATTAAGCACAAGCAGGGTTCGTCGTTTTTCGCTCAGCATCGATATTTCTCCACGGCTCCAATAGGAACCCTATTGGATTTACCGCAACACGGGCGTTGCGGTGACGCGCACAGTAACCCGCAATCACCCTCACGCAGAAACGACAATAGAATGTCGCCAAAAATGTGTCTGTGCAAGCGTGACCGGCCGCGGATCAAATTGGGGGACTATTGCTGCCGCCATCGTGGTCCCCGGCCTGCCCCGGCCTGGCTTTCGCCCGCAAGGCCGTAACCACACCGGACAGTGCGATCACGGCCCACGCCGCTTCAAGGATGAACGCCGCCAGGTTGAAATGCACCGCAAGCGAAATCAGCAACAGGATCGCGCCGACAAGGTTGACGGCGTTGAACAGCAGCTTGTCCATGTGCTTTGCCCGGTTGGCATAGAGGAACGCGCCGATGAACAGGGTGCTGCCGCAGATGCCGATGGCGTCTGCCAGGGTGCCGTTCATGCCCGCGTGCCGAGTTTCGACAGCATGGCTTCGAAGCCGGGAAAGCTGGTGGCGACGGGGCTCATATCGTCGACGATCAGGCCGCCCTTGGTGGCGAGGCCCGCGACGGCAAAGCTCATCGCGATGCGGTGATCGAGTGCGGCTTCGATCGGTGGCGGGGTGGTGGCGCCGGCGAGAGGCGCGCCGCCACTTCCGTGGATCGTCAACCCGTCTTCCGCTTCCTCGACCCTCACCCCGATCTGCGCGAGGCCAGTGGCCATCAGTGACAGCCGGTCGGATTCCTTGACGCGCAACTCGTCCAATCCCGAGGTACGGGTCGTGCCTTGTGCCATTGCAGCAGCGACGAACAGGATCGGGAATTCATCGATCATGCTCGGCGCGACCTCTGACGGCACATCGATCCCGCGGAGAATACTGTGTCGTGCGGTAATGTCTGCGACCGGTTCTCCGCCCACCTCGCGGCGATTGCTGAACGTCAGGTCCGCACCCATCTGTAGCAAGACGTCGAACAGCCCCGCGCGGGTCGGGTTCATGCCGACATTGGTCACGGTGATTTCCGATCCCGGCGTGATCAGCGCGGCCACCACGGGAAAGGCGGCAGACGATGGGTCTCCGGGCACAATAATGTGCTGGGGCTTGAGATCGACCTCGCCCCGGATGGAAATGGTCCGTACGCCTTCGGCATCGATATCAACCCGGAGATCCGCACCAAAGCCCTTGAGCATCCGTTCGCTATGATCGCGCGTCGGGATGGGCTCGATCACCCGCGTGATGCCCGGCGTGTTGAGGCCGGCAAGGAGTACGGCCGATTTCACCTGCGCGGAAGCCATCGGGAGGGTGTAGCTGATCGGGATTGCCGGGCAGGCACCGCGCACCATCATCGGCAGGCATTGCGCCCCATTGGCACCCGGGCTGGCGGTGAACGACGCCCCCATCAGCGACAGCGGATCGCTGACCCGGCCCATCGGCCGTTTCGAGAGCGAGGCATCGCCGATGAAAGTCGCGGTGATCGCGTGGCTGGCGACCAGCCCCATCAGGAGCCGGGTCGAGGTACCCGAATTGCCCATGTCGAGTGCCGACTCTGGCTGGAGCAATCCACCCACGCCCACGCCGTGGACACGCCAGATGCCATCTGCACCGCGTTCGACGTCAGCGCCCATTGCCCTCATTGCGGCGGCGGTGGCATGAACGTCCTCGCCTTCCAGCAGTCCCTCGATCACGCTTTCGCCGATGGCGAGCGCGGAGAGCATGAGCGAGCGGTGCGAGATGGACTTGTCGCCGGGAACATTGACGACGCCCTTGAGCGGACTGCCCGGCGAGAAAGACTTTGGGGTTGGCATGGCCGCGGCTTTTGACAGCGGCGCCCCGCTATGGCAAGGCGCGCCGCTCGCCCGGGGTACACCCCGGTGTTTCTGATTCTGTTGAAAGGTTTTGAGGCTCATGGTGAAGCCTGAATGGGGCACGAAGCGTACTTGCCCGAAATGCGGCGTGCGTTTCTACGATCTGACGAAAGACGAACCGGTTTCCTGCGTCGCCTGTGGCAATGCGTGGAACCCCGAACCCGTGCTCAAATCCAAACAGCCGATGCCGTTTGAGGAAGCCAAAAAGGCTGACCCGGAAAAGGTCGATACCGATCTGGCTGACGATCTGGATATCGATGTCGACGAGGATGCCGAAGTGTCTCCTGATGACGAAGTCGATCTCGGCGGCGATGATGATCTGGGCGTCGATACCGGCGAACCTTCGGTCGACACCTGATCGCTTGATTTCTTGATTTTGGGGCAGCGCGCGATTAAGGCGCTGCCTCCGATGGGGCCTTAGCTCAGCTGGGAGAGCGCTACACTGGCAGTGTAGAGGTCAGCGGTTCGATCCCGCTAGGCTCCACCAATCTTCCCAAGAACCGCAGGTCCCGGTGGGTGCCTTACGGGCCTCCGAAGGCAAACTGTATTATGGAGAGCGCATCCGGATCGATCCGCCGCGCGGTGTCCGCAGCCATGCGAGATTCGATGCTCATGCCGAGCCAGTCATAGGTCCCGGCAAGATAGGCATAGGCGCGCGGATCACCCGGGTCCTGCTTGGGGGGGTATGGGGGAACTACGCGCGCTGAAATTGTAAGACTTACCCCCTCGCAAATCTCCACCAAAATTTGGCCGCCAAGCCGGTGGCTCGCGCTTTGCCTTTATATACTCTTATGACTTGACATTAGTAGTAATTGCAGTATTAGAGGTTCTAGCAGCAAGGAGACTATTATGAAACTCGCTACGATCGACATCGACTTAGACATTCACAAGCTCATCGAAGCAGAGCGCAAGAGCT
>JANNLW010000388.1:0-4037 GCA_031397145.1 Sphingomonadales bacterium
GTGTGCGGAAACTGCGCCCTCACCAGCATCAACGGAAAACATATGCGGCGGTGCTGTGCAGCCGGAAAGGGCCAAGGCCCCGGTGGCAAATGCCAAAATAAATCTCACACCACCTCCAGCAACCGCCCGGCCTGCGCCCGCGCCTCATCCGTCACTTCGGCGCCCGAAAGCATCCGCGCAATTTCCTCTCTCCGCTGCCCTTCATCCAGCGCGCAAACGCCGGTGCGGGTGACGGTGCCGTCAGAGGATTTGGCGATCAGCAGGTGGGTGTCGCCTCTCGCGGCGACTTGCGGGCTGTGAGTGACGACGATGACCTGCGCGCCCTCTGCGAGACGCGAGAGGCGGTCTCCGATAGCGGAGGCCACAGCGCCACCCACGCCGCGGTCCACCTCGTCGAAGATCATTGTTGCAGCACCACCCTGTTCGGCGAGCGCGACCTTCAGCGCGAGGATGAAGCGCGAAAGTTCGCCACCGCTGGCAATCTTGATCAACGGTCCGAAAGGCGCGCCGGGGTTGGTCGAGATTTCGAATTCGACTCGATCCATGCCGTGTGGGGCCCATTGCGGCTCGGCGAGCGGGGCAACGATAGTCTTGAAGCGGGCAGAGTCGAGTTTCAGTGGCGCAAGCTCAGCCGCGACAGCAGCATCCAGTCTCGCGGCCGCTGCAATCCGCTGTTCGCTAAGCGCCGTGGCAGTCTTGCGATAGGAGTCGCGCGCCGCAGACAGCGCGGCATCAAGCCGTTCCAGCCCCTCGCTCCCGGCCTCAATCGCGTCAAAACGCTCTGCCAGTTCCTCGGTGAGGGCAGCCAGGTCATCGGGCTGAACGCGGTGCTTGCGCGCCAGCCCGCGCAGTTCGAAAAGCCGCGCCTCGTCCGACTCCAGTGCGGCTGGATCGTAGGCCAGCGCCCGCCCCGCGTCGCGAAGGCGGTCCTCGGCCACCGAACCTTCGCTGATCGCGCCATCGACCGCGACCAGCGCTTCGGCAAGGGTGGGATGATCGCCCACAATCCGGTCGAGAATGCGTGCGGCCTGCCGCAGCTTTGAAAGGCCGCCTTCGCTGCTTTCGATCAGGTCACTGATCTGGTTGAGTTCGTCGGCAATCTTCTCGCCACGCTGCATTCTCGCACGGCGTTCTGCGAGTTCGGCTTCTTCGCCGGGCTCGGGCGCGAAGGCGCGGAGCTCGGCGACCGCATGTTCGAGCCATTCGCGATCGCGCTCGGCATCGGCCAGCGCGGTGCGTGCGGTTTCGAGCGCGACCTCGGCCTTGCGCATACCGTCGAAGGCTGCGGCGACTTGCACGGTTTCCGCACGGGCAAAGCTGTCAAGCAAGGCGCGATGACCACGGGGATTGATCAGCCCGCGATCGTCATGCTGGCCGTGTATTTCGACCAGCATCCCGCCCAGTTCGCGCAGGAGCGCTGCGGAAACCGGCTGATCATTGACAAAGGCCCGGCTACCGCCGTCCGCCTTCACCGTGCGCCTCACGATCAGTTCCTCGCCTATGCCAAGGATGAGGTCGTTCATCGACAGCAGGGCCAAGGCTTCGGCGGAGGGTTCAAAACTGGCGGTGACGGTGACGCTGGCCTGTGTGACGCCCTGTCGGACCAGCCCGCTATCGGCACGATCACCCAGCGCCAGCCCCAGCGCATCAAGAAGGATCGACTTGCCCGCGCCTGTTTCGCCCGTAAGGACGCCCAGGCCTGTGGAAAAATCAAGATCAAGCGCCTCGATCAGCACGACATCGCGGATCGACAGGCGGGTCAACATCGGATTGCAGCCCTCAGGCGGGATGCTTCTGCATCAGTTCATAGGCCCGCTCATACCATTTGCTGCCCGGATAATTGGCGCCGAGCACGGCTGCGGCCTTCTTGGCTTCTTCGGGAATGCCGAGCGCCAGATAGGCCTCGGTCAAACGCATCAGCGCTTCGGGTGTGTGGCTCGTGCTGTCATATTTGTCCACGACCGTGCGGAAACGAACCACAGCCGCGAGCCAAAGCGCGCGACGTTCATAGAAGCGGCCGATTTCCATTTCCTTGCCGGCAAGATGGTCCCGGATAAGATCGATCTTGAGGCGCGCATCGGCCGCATAGCGGCTGCCAGGATAGCGCCGAATCAACTCACCCATTGCATCCAGTGCCTGTTGGGTAATCCGTTGGTCGCGTGTCACATCCGTGATCTGCTCATAGTAATTGAGCGAGATAAGGTCATAGGCGTAGGGCGCGTCACGGTTGCCAGGGTGAATGGAAAGAAACCGCTGGGCCGAATTGGTCGATTCGGTGAAGTCCTTCGCCAGATAATAGCTGAACGCACTCATGAGCTGCGCACGGCGCGCCCAGACCGAATAGGGGTGCTGGCGCTCGGTTTCATCGAACAGCAAAGCGGCGAGTTTGAACTGGCCACGATCCAGCCTGTCCTTGGCGGCGGTGTAGAGTGTATCCACATCGCGGGCGACATAAGATGTATCGCGCTTGGGGCCGCTGCGGGCACAACCGGATAGGGGAATGACGACCGCAAGGGCTGCAATCAGGACGACGGACTTTGAAGGGAAGATACGCATAGGCGAGCGTCTTAGCTTTAGTTCGCCGCTTCGCCAAGCGCCGAGATTGTGTTGTTTAACCCTTTTCCTATATGGCCTGTCGCATGGTTTCCGCGCGTCTTTCAACCATCCGCGTCGAAAAGCCCTGGGGCAGGCATAGGCTCTGGCCGGGATTCGCCGATCCTGCGCCGGATGGCATGCCCGTGGGCGAGATCTGGTTTGATGCTCCAGCTGGCTGTGACCCCGAACTGCTGGTCAAATACCTCTTCACCAGCGAGAAACTCTCGATCCAGGTGCATCCCGATGATGCCCAGGCGCGGGTAAAGGGGTTTGCACGCGGCAAGGATGAAGTGTGGGTCGTCCTCGATGCAGCGCCGGATTCCACGATTGCTCTTGGCACCGTTCGACCCCTGTCGCGTGAAGAACTCCGCGCCGCCGCGTTGGACGGGAGCATTGAGGCGCTTGTCGACTGGAAACCCGTCGTTGCCGGAGATGTCATCTATTCACCTGCCAACACGATACATGCAATCGGTGCGGGGATCACGCTGATCGAAGTCCAGCAGAATGTCGATCTGACATACCGCTTGTATGACTATGGTCGTCCGCGCGAACTTCACCTCGAGGACGGCGTGTCCGTGTCCGATCCTGTCCCGTTTGCAATACCCGCTTTGGGCAGAGAAATATCACAGGGACGTCACGTGCTGGCGTCGACCGGGAAATTCATATTGGAGCGCTGGACTTGGAGCGGCGCGCGAGAGTTGAAACTGGATGGGGATGGCTGGCTTGTTCCCGTCATCGGCTCGGGTCGGCTTGACGGATCGACTTTCGTTGCGGGCGAATGCTGGATGATCGAAAAGACGGCAAACGTCTCGATCGATCCTGATAGCGTTATCCTGTTCGCCAGCGCGCGCCCGTTTACGCTCGCCTGATGCTTCGTGTCCTGACACTTTCCACACTGTTTCCAGATGAGTCGCGCCCGCGCTTCGGGCCTTTTGTCGAACGCCAGACATTGGGGCTGGCAGCGCATCCGGATGTCGATTTGCGTGTGGTTGCACCGATAGGTCTTCCGCCTTGGCCATTTGCGAGCCTCGGGAATTATCCGTCATTGCGCAGCTTGCCGGACCGCGAAGTCTGGAAAGGGCTTGATGTTCTTCGACCCCGGTTTCTCCACGTTCCGGGCACCGCGGGTCGATTCGATTCCGCCTTGCTGGCACGTGCGTTGTTGCCAAAGTTGAAGCGATTGCGCGATGAATTCCCCTTCGACGTTATCGATGCCCAGTTCTTTTTCCCCGACGGGCCGGCAGCGATAGCCCTGGGTAAAGCGCTTGAAGTGCCGGTTTCGATCAAGGCGCGCGGAAGCGACATCCATTTTTGGGGCCGCCGCCGGGCAACACGTGGCCAGATTCTCTCGGCAGGAAAAGCCGCTGAAGGGGCGCTTGCGGTATCCTCGGCGCTCAAGGCAGACATGGTTGAGATGGGCGTGCCGGAAGATCGTATCCGTG
>JANNLW010000396.1:0-5285 GCA_031397145.1 Sphingomonadales bacterium
CATGCAGTTCGACCGCGGTTACCTGTCGCCCTACTTCATCACGAACCCCGAAAAGATGACGGTCGAGCTTCAGGATCCCTACATCCTGATCCACGAAAAGAAGCTGTCGAACCTTCAGGCGATGCTCCCAATTCTGGAAGCCGTTGTTCAGTCGGGCCGTCCGCTCCTGATCATCGCCGAAGACATTGAAGGCGAAGCGCTTGCAACACTCGTCGTCAACAAGCTGCGTGGCGGCCTCAAGGTTGCAGCGGTGAAGGCGCCGGGCTTTGGCGATCGTCGCAAGGCGATGCTTGAAGATATCGCGATCCTGACCAAGGGCGAAATGATCTCCGAAGACCTCGGCATCAAGCTCGAAACCGTCACGCTTGCGATGCTCGGTTCGGCCAAGCGCGTCACGATCGACAAGGACAACACCACCATTGTCGATGGCGCCGGTGATGCCGATGCGATCAAGGGCCGTGTTGAAGCGATCCGTCAGCAGATCGAGAACACCACCAGCGACTATGACAAGGAAAAGCTCCAGGAACGTCTAGCCAAGCTTGCTGGCGGCGTTGCCGTGATCAAGGTTGGTGGCGCGACCGAAGTCGAGGTCAAGGAACGCAAGGATCGTGTTGACGATGCGCTCCACGCAACCCGCGCGGCCGTTGAAGAGGGCATTGTCCCCGGTGGCGGCACCGCGTTGCTTTATGCGACAAAGGCACTTGCCGGTCTCAGGGGCATCAATGACGACCAGACCCGTGGTATCGACATCATCCGCAAGGCGATTGAAGCGCCGCTGCGCCAGATCGCCCAGAATGCGGGCGTCGACGGTGCTGTGGTTGCAGGCAACCTGCTGCGCGAAAATGATGAAACCCGCGGTTTCAACGCTGCGACCGACGTCTATGAGAACCTGGTTTTGGCCGGTGTGATCGATCCGACCAAGGTTGTGCGTACCGCACTTCAGGATGCGGCATCGGTTGCCGGTCTCCTGATCACAACCGAAGCCACGATTGCCGATATGCCCGACGACAAGCCGGCCATGGCCGGCATGGGCGGCGGCGGCATGGGTGGCATGGGCGGAATGGATTTCTGATCCGAATCGTCCCAGACACCAAGATAGGGCTGGAGGGAAACCTCCGGCCCTTTTCTTTTATCGGTCGGCCTAATTGGACGATTTGCGCGCTGTCTGGTTGATGTTCTGCTGTGTTGATTGTGCGTCGAGTTGTTCGGCGGCCTGATCGAGCGCGTCAGCTTCCGCCCTCGTCACGCCGCCTTCGCCCGGATCATTCGGCGAACCGCCACAACCCGCCAAAAGAAGCAATGGTAAAGCCATCAAGGCAAAGCGTCGCATCATCCGACTCCGGTACGCAATAGAAAGGGCCGCGCCCCTCGCGGAGCACGGCCCTTCCATAACCGGTTTGCCCGAAGGCTAAACGAGCTTACTTCGCAGCGTCTGCAGCAGCGTCAACGGCGCTCTTTGCGGCGTCGGCAGCAGCATCAACCGAGTTGCTGGCAGCATCTGAAGCATTGGCCGTGGCTTCCATTGCGGCGTCAGCAGCGTTCATCGATGCATCAGCAGCATTTTCAGCGCCTTCAACAGCTTCAGCAGCCATTGTGTCGGCAGCGTTGGCGGCGGCATCTTCCTGCTTGCTGCAAGCAGCAAGGCTCATCGAAGCCGCGAGTACAAGAGTTAAAGCAATAGTCTTTTTCATGGGGTAATCCCTCCCGTTAGGTCAACAAAGCGGCGGTCAGCGCGAAAGGCTATCACGCCCCCTCGGACCGGCGGGGTTTGGCACTAGCGATTCATTCATTTCTTGGCAATCAAGATTCTTCATGCTTAATTTACGACGCTTCGAACCTGGAAATTAGACGAAGAATCGTGACGAATGCTGGGATATTGACATATAAAGAATTCTTTATATGTTATGTAGATGCCAACGTCGCTCGATATATTCCGTGCCCTTGCCGATCCGACACGGTTGCGAATCGTTACGCTTTTGCGAAAAATGGAGTTGTCAGTGGGTGAACTGGCTCAGGTTCTGGGGCAAAGCCAGCCACGTGTTTCGCGCCATGTAAAGATTTTGTGCGACGCCGGACTGGCAACCCGGCGCAAGGAAGGGAGTTGGGCTTTCCTGTGCCCGGGCCCGTCTTGGCGAGTTGATCCCTTGTTTCACGCACTTGACCGTTGGCAAGAACAGGATGGCGAGAATCATTGGATTGTTGCCGATACGGCACGTCTGGCGGCCGTCCATGCCGATCGCGCGGAATCGGCCGAACGCTACTTTGCTGCCCATGCAGCACAATGGGACGCAATCCGCTCGCTCCATGTGGCCGAGAGCGAGGTTGAGGCGGCAATGGCCGAAGCGTTGAAAGAGGCTCCCGTCGGCCGCCTGGTCGATGTCGGAACCGGCACCGGCCGGATGATCGAATTGTTTGGTCGGACTGCCAAATCGGCAATCGGTATCGACCGTAGCCCTGAAATGCTTCGTCTAGCGCGCGGCAAGCTCAGCAACCTCGACGTTGGAATGCTGGAACTGCGCCAAGGCGATCTGGCGGCCCTGCCCATCCCGGACCATGCCGCGGATACTGTAATACTACACCAGGTGCTGCACTTCATTCCGGCCCCGGATCGGGCAATTTCTGAACTTTCACGCATCCTTTCGCCCGGTGGACAGCTTCTTATTGTCGACTTTGCGCCACACGAGCGCGAAGAGCTGCGCGATCGCGATGCCCATGCCCGCCTTGGCTTTTCCGACGAACAGGTTGCGGGATGGCTTGATACCGCTGGACTTGAGTGCGATCTGGTCAAAAATCTCGAGGGCGGAACTCTTACCGTCAAGCTTTGGCGTGCGCGACGCCGCGCCGAACCTCTATTGAAAGTTGTTGCGGCATGAGTCCGACCTATACCCAACTCGAAGAGGCGCGCCTTGCGCTTGCCACCCCACTGTTTGCCGATCTGGCCGGCGATGCGGAGGTAAGCTTTGAGTTCTTCCCGCCCAAGACGCCAAAGATGGAGGAGACATTGTGGGAAACGATGACGACACTCGAGCCGCTTGGGCCCCGTTTTGTGTCGGTTACCTATGGCGCCGGCGGATCGACGCGAGAGCGCACTCATGCAACGGTTGAGCGGATCGCCCGGGAAACCCGCATACCGGCCGCTGCCCACCTGACATGCGTCGATGCGACCAAGGACGATATTGCTGAAGTTGCGCGGGCCTATTGGGACGCAGGGGTGCGGCATATCGTGGCGCTACGCGGCGATCCGCCCGTTCCGGGCGCGCGGTTCGCACCTCACCCGCTTGGATATAATGGCGCAGCCGATCTTGTCGCAGGCCTAAAAACCGTCGCTCCGTTCGAGATTTCGGTCGCATGTTATCCTGAAACCCATCCTGATTCCAGAACACCAGCGGCTGACCTCGACAACCTCAAGCGCAAACTCGACGCTGGGGCAAGCCGGGCGATCTCCCAGTTCTTTTTTGAGCCCGAGACTTTTTTCCGCTTCCGCGACCAAATCGCGGCGGCGGGGATTGGTGCCGAAATCCTTCCGGGGATCATGCCCGTAAGTAACTTTGCAGCGATCCAGCGCATGTCGGCGATGTGCGGCACTTCAGTTCCGGTTTGGCTGGCCAGGCTGTTCGAACGGCTCGATGATCATCCCGCCGCCCGGCAGCTTGTCGCGGCGACAGTCTCGGCTGAACTGTGCCGCAGACTCTATGCCGGTGGCGTCCGTCATTTCCATTTCTATACGCTCAACCGTGCCGAACTCAGCTATGCGATCTGCCACCTGCTTGGATTGCGCCCGAAGGAAATTTTGGAATGACTCCGCGTGAAGCTCTCAATGCCGCTGCTGCCCAACGTATACTCGTAACTGACGGCGCTTTCGGCACAGAGATCCAGAACTATAAGCTTGATGAAGCAGCTTATGCGGGCACGCTCGGACTGGCACGTGACCAGAAGGGCAACAACGACATTCTGGCGCTGACCCGCCCGGAGATCGTCGACAGCATCACGCGTGCCTATCTGGCCGCAGGTTCGGACATTGTTTCGACCAACACATTTTCGGCCAACCGGATCAGCCAAGCCGACTATGACGCCCAACACCTGGTGCGCGAGATCAACCTCGCATCTGCGCGGATTGCGCGCGCCGCCGCCGCCGATGCTGGGAAGGATGGACGATCACGCTTCGTGGCGGGCGCCATCGGCCCGACCAACAAGACGCTCTCGCTGTCCCCCGATGTGAACGATCCGGGTTTTCGCGAGATCGATTTTGATTTTTTGAAGGATGTTTATCGCGAACAGGCCGACGCGCTTCTCGAAGGCGGCGTGGACTTCATCCTGATCGAAACGATTTTCGACACACTCAACGCCAAGGCAGGGATCATGGCAGTTCTCGAGGCGCAGCTCGAACTGGGCCGTGATGTCCCCCTTATGCTTTCGATGACGCTGACCGACCTGTCCGGCCGCAACCTCTCCGGTCATACCGTCGAGGCTTTCTGGCACGCCGTCCGCCACGCCAGGCCGGTGACAATCGGGCTCAACTGCTCGTTCGGCGCCGAACAGCTCCGCCCGCATGTCCGCACGCTTTCGGGAATCGCCGATACGCTGATCATGGTCTATCCGAATGCCGGCTTGCCCAACGATCTTGGCGCCTATGACGAACTACCGCAGGAGACAGCAGCTCTGGTCAGTGACTGGGCTGTGGACGGACATGTCAACATTTTGGGCGGCTGCTGTGGTTCGACACCTGAACACATCGCGGCGATTGCCAGGGCCGTCGACGGCCTTGCGCCACGCCAGCCCAAGGTGCCACCACTCGTCACCCGGCTCGCCGGTCTCGAGCCGATGATCCTAGCCGCCTGATCAACCGCGATGACGCAACAAACAGCCACCTTCGTCAATATTGGCGAACGCACCAACGTTACCGGCTCTGCGGCGTTCAAGAAGCTTATCATGGCGGATGATTATGCCAAGGCAGTCGAGGTCGCCCGCCAGCAGGTGGAGAATGGCGCACAGATCATCGACATCAACATGGATGAAGGTCTGCTCGACGCGCATCATGCGATGACGACGTTCTTGAAGCTCATTTCAGCCGAGCCCGACATTGCTCGCGTTCCGTTCATGATCGACAGCTCCAAGTGGTCGGTGATCGAAGCGGGTCTCAAGTGCGTGTCAGGCAAGCCTATCGTCAATTCGATCAGCATGAAGGAAGGCGAGGCACAATTCCTCGACCAAGCTCGCAAATGCATGGCTTATGGTGCAGCGGTTGTGGTGATGGCCTTCGACGAAACCGGGCAGGCCGATACAAA
>JANNLW010000493.1:0-1747 GCA_031397145.1 Sphingomonadales bacterium
TGGACAAGGCTGTCCGCCGTCACCAGCATCAGCATCGCAAATGTGAAAAGTGAGAGATAGGCAAAGAAGCGCGGCTGGCTCGGATCCTCTTCCATATAGCCCCAGCTGTAGAGATGGACGAGGCTGGAGACGGTCGTCACCACGACCAGCATCACGGCCGTCAGTGCATCGACGCGCAATGCCCAGTTCGCCACGAGATCGCCCGAGCGGATGAAATCGAGCACCGGCACGACCTGCGCCTCGGCATGGCCGCCGAGGAACGCGATGAAGATTGGCCAGCTCAACCCGCACGAGATGAACAGCGCGCCGGTGGTAATCAGCTTGGCCGCAAAATTGCCGAGCATCCGGTTGCCAAGGCCCGCAACGATCGCGGCCAGCAAGGGCAGGAAGACGATGAGCTTGATCGCGGTCATGGCTACCGACTCACCCCTTCATCCGGTTGATATCGTCGACCGCGATCGTGCCGCGGCCCCGGAAATAGATGACGAGGATCGCAAGCCCGATGGCCGCTTCTCCCGCTGCGACGGTAAGTACGAACATCGCGAACACCTGGCCCACCAGATCCCCCAGATAGGCACTAAACGCCACGAAATTGATGTTTACCGCCAGCAGGATCAATTCGATCGCCATGAGGATGATGATCACATTCTTGCGGTTGATGAAGATGCCCAGCACTCCCATCACGAACAGGATCGCGCTGACGACCAGATAGTGCTGAAGGCCAATCACAGCTCCACACCCTGCCCGACCGGCGGGTTCACATTGCGTGTCGCATCCTGTGGACGCCGACGGACCTGGTGCGAGATGTTCTGCAGCCGGACATCGCGGCGCTCGCGATGAGTCAGCACGATGGCCCCGATCATCGCGACCAACAGAACCAACCCCGCGGCCTCGAAGACATACAGGTAGCGCGAATAGATCAGCGCGCCCATCGCCTCTGTGTTCGACATGTCGGCCGGTATCGGCCCCTCCCGTTGCGTGAGTTCGAGTGTGCCCGCGCTCCACGCACCGCCCGCAATGATTATCTCGCCTGCCAGGACGAGGGCGACAAGCAGTCCGAACACACCGTATCGCGCCAGCCCGCCGCGCAGTTCTGCAAAGTCTATGTCGAGCATCATGACGACAAACAGGAACAGCACCGCGACCGCGCCGACATAGACGATCACCAGCAGCATCGCGATGAATTCGGCGCCCACCAGCACCATCAACCCAGCCGCGTTGAAGAACGCAAGGATCAACCACAACACGCTATGCACAGGATTGCGCGAAAAAATCACAAGAGCGCCAGATGCAATCACCATGGTTGCAAAGAGGTAGAAGGCAAAGACCTGGATCATGAAATCCGCACCCCTTGGGGGAGGGGAACCGCGAAGCGGTGGAGGGGGCCCTGCAAAGACGTGCGCGACGGCGCACAGCCGCTATCGCGGCTCATTTCGAAGGGGCCCTCTCCGTCAGGCTTTGCCTGCCACCTCCCCCGGGAGGGGTCGACGAATAGGATGCGCCGGCTGCGGATCTTCCAGCGAGATCATTATCTGTCGATCGATTTCCAGACCAGGCAAGGAATGATTTGCCGACGCAACGTCAAGACAGGGGAGCGACCGACCGTCGAGGTTGAGCAGCTGCAGGGTGGAGATGAGGAACCGCTGAAGCTCCAGCTTGAATCGTTTCTTCACGCAGCCGGCGCAGGCGCGAGGCCTGTGGTATCGGGTGAGGACGGCGCGGCGGCAGTGGGTCTCGCGCACCAGGT
>JANNLW010000423.1:0-1233 GCA_031397145.1 Sphingomonadales bacterium
GTGTGCCTGCGTGATTCGTTTCACATGCGAGGCGGTGGAGGGATGCGCGCGACACACCATATTACTATTGCGAAGCGCTCGCATATTGTGTAGCGAACGATTCGCAATAGCGAGAAATGTCCATGGTCGTCTGTGTCTGCAATGCCATTCGTGAACGCGATGTCCGCCACGCCGCACGGAGTGGTGCGCGCAGTCCGGCGAAAGCTTATCGGTCACTGGGCTGCAAGGCACAATGTGGACAGTGCATCCCTTTTGCCCGCGAGATCATCAAGGCTGAACACGCGATTGCTTGCTAGTCTCAATAGCGAATCATTCGCTGTTTTCCGCCATTTTCTGACTGTTCGAGCCCGCAACACAGCGCTATGATACTCTCCTCAGGGCATCAAAAGGATCAAGTCATGAAGGGCGACCCCAAGGTCATCGAATTCCTCAATCAGGCGCTCAAGAACGAACTGACCGCGGTCAACCAGTATTTCCTGCATTACCGCATGCTCGACAATTGGGGCGTCAAGCGGCTTGCCAAGTTCGAATATGGCGAGAGTATCGATGAAATGAAGCACGCCGACAAACTGGCGGAACGCATCCTGTTTCTGGATGGACTGCCTAATTTCCAGATGCTGGGACGGCTACGAATCGGTGAATCGGTAGAAGAGGTGCTCAAGGCCGATCTCGCGCTTGAGGAGGAGGCGCTT
Organism: Sphingomonadales bacterium; assembly: GCA_031397145.1. Taxonomy (GTDB): domain Bacteria; phylum Pseudomonadota; class Alphaproteobacteria; order Sphingomonadales; family Sphingomonadaceae; genus Aquisediminimonas. The sequence goes on from JANNLW010000423.1 coordinate 693, forward strand.
CCCCCCTTGCGCGAAGCGATCGTTCATTGCGAAAAAGTGCGTGATTTTGTGAGCCGGGATCTTTTTGCCCATATCCTTGAGAATGAGGAAGAGCATGTCGATACGCTGGAGACCCAGTTCGAGATGATCCGGCAGATGGGACTGGAGAATTACATCCAGCTGCAATCAAGCGCGGTTGGTGAGAGCTGAGGCTCGCTCAGGCCGAACGTCCGGCGACCAGTTCTCCACCATGCACTGCCCCGGGCTTACGCACGCGCAACGGATTGATTTCGTAGTCAAAGGCCGCGACAGTCTTTTCAAATACGGAGCGAAGCTGAACGACCTGTTCGAGAAGACTTTCCGGCGACTGGTGCCATTCGAGACAATCGCGCGCCTGAACCTCGATTTCCTCTGCGAGCTCTGCAACGCCAAGCGCGCCCAATTCGATTGCCTCTGATTTGAGCACGTCCGCCGGGCCGATCATCGCAACCGTATCATGAGCGCGCATCGCATTTTCACCGAGGCCATCACCCCAACCCGCAGTCTGACTGAAATCCGCGAG
>JANNLW010000451.1:0-5049 GCA_031397145.1 Sphingomonadales bacterium
GAAACTTTGCGCGTGATCATCGTCTGGATTGCCGAGACGATCTCGCACGCGACCGGAATGGGATCGAGCGCATCCTGCGGCATCGACGCATGGCCGCCCCGGCCCGTTATGGTAATGTGCAACTTGTCAGAGGAAGCGAGCAGTGCCCCGGCCCTCCCGGCGAACAGCCCGTGCGGTGCATTCGGCATGATGTGGAGCGCGAAGGCCGCATCGGGCATAGGATCGATCAGCCCGTCATCAAGCATGAAGCGCGCGCCATGGTGCCCTTCCTCGCCAGGCTGGAACATGAACATGACCGTCCCCGCCAGCGTATCGCGCTTTGCCGAGAGCATCCGGGCGGCACCCACCAGCATCGCGACATGCGTGTCATGCCCACAGGCATGCATCGCGCCGTCTGTGGCCGAAGTATAATCGAGCCCGGTATCTTCATGCAGCGGCAGGGCGTCCATATCGCCGCGCAGCAGCACCGTCCGCCCATTGTCAGAACCGCGCAGGATGGCGACAAGCCCAGTCGTGGAGGGGCCTTCCCGCAATTCGAGGGGTAGCCCTGCAAGTGCTGCCTTGATCTTGGCAAGCGTCTTCGGATTCTGGAGCCCCAGTTCAGGCTCAACGTGAATCGCGCGCCGCAAGCTCACAAGGTCGGGAAGGATGGCCGAAGCATCCCGAGTCCAGTCGTTCGTCATCTCGTTCATCGTGATCCTCCAAACAATTGCCGCCCCGCCAGATCGAGCATGATTTCCTCAGACCCGCCGCCAATTGCATTGACCCTGACCTCGCGGTAGATTCGTTCGATCTTCGAGCCGGTAATATAACTTGCGCCGCCCAGCACCTGTGCGGCATCGCGAGCGACGGCCTCAAGCATCCTTGTTGCCTGCACCTTGAGCATTGCAAAATCGGAAGGCAGGTCGCGTTTTTCCTGAACCTGCCATGCGCACAGATCGACCCAGGCTTGGGTCGCGTTGATCTGACGCGCCATATCGGCGAGCTTGATGCGGATTGACTGGTGCTTGACGAGCGCCTTGCCAAACGTCTCGCGCTGCTGTGCCCATTCGCCGGCTTCCTTGAGGCAAACGCGCGCATAGGAGCAACAGCTCATGGCCATACCCAGCCGTTCTGCATTGAAGTTGCGCATGATCCCGATGAACCCACCATTTTCGGGGCCGATCAGGTTTGCCGCAGGTACCTTCACATCCTCGAAATAGAGCGCGGCTGTATCCGAGCAGCGCCAGCCCATCTTGTCGAGCCGCGTTCGCGAGACGCCAGGCGCGTCCATCTCAATCAGCAGCAGTGACACCCCTGATGCCCCCGGCCCACCGGTGCGGACCGCGCAAGTCAGCCAGTCGCACCGCATCCCCGAGGTAATGAACATTTTCGAGCCATTGACAACATAGTGATCGCCGACGCGTTCGGCCTTGGTCATCAGATTGGCGACATCCGACCCTCCCGAGGGCTCTGTGATGCCGAGCGCAATGATCTTCTCACCCGCCAGGACCGGCACCGCCACGCGCCGCTTCATCTCTTCCGAGCCCATCGCCAGGATCGGCGGCAGGCCGATACCGTGCGTCATGAGCGAGGCGCCAAGCCCGCCCGCGCCAACGGCGGCGAGTTCTTCGGTCTGGGTCATGCCGTGGAAAATGTCGAAGCCTTCGGAATGTCCGCCATAGTCTTCGGGATAACGCAGGCCCAATATGCCCGCCTCGGCTGCCTTTTTGTGCAGTTCGCGCGGCAATTCGCCTTCGGCTTCCCAACGGTCGATGTGCGGCGTCACCTCGCGCTCGACAAAGCGCCGCACCGATTGCGCGAGCGCCTCATGCGTGTCGTCATAATAGGGCGAACGCGCGCGCCAGGCATCAAAATCCATCATGCAGGAAGCAGCCGGCTGGTGATGGCAGCACCAGCAGCAGCAGCCAGCCCGGTCAGAATTGTGCCCCATATGATGTCGAGGACGGTGACCTTGAGACTCCAGACCTTCAAGGTCGCGAAGTTGGTCAGATCGTAGGTCATATAGGTGAAGAAGCCGAACGCTGCGCCATAACAAAGAGCGGTCTTCCAGCTCCCGTTCTGGAGCGCGGGGCCCACAGCGAAGATCATCATGCCGAGGATGTAGAGCAGATAGAAGACAATCGCCGGGCCGATGCGGAACCGGTCCGCCAGCAGCTCGCCAATCTCGACCCTGTAGAGACGATCGGACATCGTGCGCAGCCACACCGAATCAATCAGCGCGAACGCGATCCCCGTCGCCAAATAGGCACATATGTATCGACCCATTTCCCTCTCCTAAATCTTCACGTAACCCGGCTCTACCGCGACCCGTTTCAGCCAAGCCCCAATGGCCGGATAGAAGGACAAGTCAAACGCCCCGCCTTCTTCCGCCACATGGGTATAGGCATAAAGGGCGATGTCCGCGAGCGTGATCGATTCACCGACAAACCAGTTCCGCGTCGCAAGGTGTTCGTCCATCAGCTTGAGCGCCGCGTCGCCTGCAATCTTCTTGCCCGGGATCAGGGCCTTTTGTATTTCGGACAGGCTGTCTTCGCCCACAAAGGCAATCCAGAAGCGCAAGGTCGCCACATTGGGTTCGTGGTTATACTGTTCGAAGAACATCCAGCGGAGCATGTCCGCCCGGTCGAACCGGTCTTCGGGGATAAGCCGCGAGCCGTCGGCCAGATAGAAGCAGGCCGCACTGCTTTCGGGCAGGAACCGGTCACCCACCTGCAACACCGGAATACGGCCATTGGGGTTGATGAAACTGAGGAATTGCGGCGTCCGCGTTTCTGCCTTGAGTACATTGTAGGTGCGGCATTCCATCCGCAGCCCAAGCAACGCCGCCGTCAGCTTGATCTTGTAGCAATTGCCCGAAATCGGGTCTTCGTGGAGAACGAGTTTTTCCATCATCAATCCTATCGCGGGCTTAATGCGGCATCGCGCATCCCGCGCCAGATGTGCAAGGCCTGCACGGTTTCGGGCACGTCATGAACGCGCAGGATTTGCACGCCCTGCTCCGCACCCTTGAGCGCGAGCGCCACTGACCCGCCCAGCCTCTTGTCGGTGGGCGCCTCGTTCGACAATGCGCCCACCAGGCGCTTGCGGCTTGCGCCAAGAAGGATCGGCACACCAAGGCAGTGAAAGAGCGATAGGCCGTTCAGGATGGCAAGATTTTCCGCCACCCCCTTGCCAAAGCCGATGCCGGGATCGGCAAGAATCCGCGAAACCGGCACCCCTGCGGCGGTGACCGTAGCAATACGATCCTCAAGCCAGTCGAACACTTCGATCAATGGATCGGAGTAGCTGGCCCGGCCATGCAGGTCATCCGGTTTGCCGGGGGCGTGCATCAAAACGTCCGGCGCAACCGACTTCAGAACAACCTGCAAGGCCCGATCGTCAAACAACAATGCCGAAACATCGTTGATCATGAGCGCACCAGCCGCAAGTCCAGCCTCCATCACGGCCGCCTTGCGCGTGTCGAGCGAAACTGCGGTTCCGCTTGCCGCGACGCGGGTTATGACCGGCACCACGCGCGCCTTTTCATCCTCTTCCCAAACGGTTGGAGCGCCAGGCCGGGTCGACTCTCCACCGATATCGATAATCGCTGCACCGGCCGCCGCCATCGCGACACCCAGCATCGCCGCCGCAGCGGGATCATCGAGATGATCCGAACCTCCGGAGAAACTGTCCGGCGTCATGTTGAGAATGGCCATGACCTGCGGTTGGTCGAGCCGGATCATGCGTTCGCCAAGCGCAAGTGGTGCGCGTGGACTGGTTGCGCGCGTCATGAGAATCCTCAGCGCATCGGCCTGCAAATCCGGAAGGCTTGAAAGTACCTCGTCCGCTTCAGATACCGGTACCAGCCATTGCCCGGCACGACGACCGCCATCGACGGCCATGATTTCCCACGCCGAAAAGAACTGCATCCCGCCCGCCAATCGCGCAAATTGACCGTCAAAGCCGAAGGGTGCGTCGATAAAAGCCGTGGGCCGCGGGTAGAGCCGGGCCGTTGGAGAAGCGGAGATCGTCAAGCCCGGTGCATCCTTATTGCCGTTGGAACGGGTATCCCTCTGGCAGAGTTATCGGGCTTTGGGCAAGCTTGGGAGAGAAAATGAGCTATTCGGCCAACGGACGCGCCGACGCGGAACGGCGCTTTTACAGCGGCATGGCCATATTCATGATCGCAATGGTGCTGATTGGATTTGCGCCGAGCTTCTATTTTCGCGGGCTGGTTCATTATCCCCGCCCGAACCCGACCCTTTCGCCGCTGGTCTGGCTGCATGGCCTGGCGTTTTCTGCCTGGATGCTGGTTTTTCTTGCACAAGTCCGGTTGGTGGCAGCAGGACGGCGCGACCTGCACATGATGCTTGGCCGCTGGAGCATGATCCTTGCGGTTGCCCTGGTCCCGCTGATGATTGCGACGACCATCGGTCAGGTGGCGCGCGGCACCCATCCCCCCGGCTTTACGCCACTAAGCTGGACCGCCGTTCCGGCCTCCGCTGTTCCGGTCTTCATCGCCCTGGTCTGGATGGGTTGGGCCAAGCGGCGCGATGCCCAAGCCCATAAGCGGCTGATGCTCGCCGCGGCGATCATGATGCTCGATCCTGCCATCGGCCGCCTTCCCGTCTTTACCCCGACGCCAACGGGTGCACTCCTTTCAAATCTGGCGGCCTGGTCACCCTTTCTTGCGCTCTTCGCGCGGGACTGGCGGACGATGGGCCGGTTTCATTGGGCCACCCTCTATGGCGCCGGTCTGTGGGCGCTGGCGCTCGTCCTGCGCAGCTTCGCGCTATCCAGCCCTCTATGGGAGCGTTTTGCCGGTTCGATCGTGGCGCTTGCCGGAGGCTGATTGGCATCCGGGCGGCAATACGCTATCCTTCAGCGCGACAAACGGAGAATGTTGACATGAAGCGAAAAATTGCCCTTCTCACCCTGATTGGCGGCGCAATACTGCTGAGCGCATGCAACACAGTACGCGGTATTGGTCAGGACGTTGAATCGGTCGGCAAGGAAGTCAAGAAAGCGCCGGATTGACGCGCACTTCTAGTACACCCGCGCCTTCGG
>JANNLW010000002.1:0-1204 GCA_031397145.1 Sphingomonadales bacterium
TCCTTCGCGCCGCACTTCTCGTTTCGAGCGTGGCACTGATCCCGGCGGCGACTGCGGGCATGGCAACGGTTGATGCAAATACATATCGCGAGATGGACCAGTTTCTGGCTGTGTTTGAGCGGGTTCGCGCCGATTATGTGGACAAGGTCGATGACAAGGCGCTGATCAAGGGTGCGATCGATGGCATGCTGGCAAGCCTCGATCCGCATTCCTCCTATCTCGACGCGCGCGTTTTCGAGAATATGCGGGTTCAAACCGATGGCAATTACGGAGGTCTTGGCCTGACGGTTTCGCTCGAAGATGGAGCGGTCAAGGTCATCGCTCCAACCGAGGATTCGCCTGCCGACCGCGCTGGAGTCAAGGCTGGCGATTACATTACGCACCTTGACGGCGCACTGATCTTTGGCGGTACGCTTGATGAAGCTGTCGACAAGATGCGCGGCACACCGGGGACCAGCATCAAGCTAACGGTGGTACGGCCCGGCCGAGACAAGCCGTTCGACGTCACGATCACGCGCCAGATCATCGAGATCAAGCCGGTCAAATGGGAGATCAAGAACAATATCGGCATAATCAACATCAACGGCTTTTCGAAGAGCGTTGGTGCGGACGTCCGGTCGGCACTGGTCAGCATTGACAAATCGCTTGGTCGCTTGCCGACAGGCTATGTGGTCGATCTGAGATCAAACCCTGGCGGCTTGCTTGATCAGGCGATCGAAGTGTCCGACGCTTTCCTTGAACGCGGAGAAATTGTTTCGCAGCGCGGGCGGAACCGCCGCGATATCGAGCGCTACTATGCCCGCCCCGGAGATTTGGCACATGGACTTCCGATCATCGTTCTGGTCGATGCGGGTTCGGCATCAGCAGCCGAAATCGTGGCGGGGGCCTTGCAGGACCAACATCGCGCACTGGTGATGGGCGAACGCAGCTTCGGCAAAGGCTCGGTCCAGACCCTTATCCAGCTTGACGAATCAAGCGCGCTCCGGCTGACGACCGCGCGCTACTATACACCGTCAAATCGCTCGGTGCAGGAAGGCGGGATCGAGCCGGATACCGCCGTGCCACAATTGTCGGATCCCGATTACAAGGCACGCCCGAGATTCAGGGAGGCCGACCTCAGCCGCCACCTCATCAACGAGACCAAGGTCGATAATTCGGTGCTCGAAGCCGACACCAAGCCCGATCCGCGCTTTACCCAGACGGC
>JANNLW010000038.1:0-5991 GCA_031397145.1 Sphingomonadales bacterium
AGGGTCGATTTGCCGGCATTTGGTCGTCCAACGATGGCGAGCTTGAGCGGCGCGTTCGGGCTTTCGTCGTCCTCATCGTCTGGCGCGACATCGTCACGTTCAAGATGGGGCAGGAGTTCGGAAAAGAGTTCGGACAATCCCTCTCCATGTTCAGCGCTGAAAGCGATGGGATCGCCAAAGCCAAGCGAATAGGCTTCAAAGATACCGCTTTCGCTCGCCCGGCCCTCGGCCTTGTTGGCGAGGAGGACGACTGGCGTCTTTGACCCACGCAGCCAGCGTCCGATTTCCTCATCGAGCGGGACGATTCCGGAGCGTGCATCAATCACGAACAGGGCAACATCTGCGCTGTTCACCGCCGCCTCGGTTTGCGCACGCATTCGACCCGGGAGCGATTGGGGGTCATCTTCCTCGAAACCCGCAGTGTCGATGATTCGGAAATTCAGCCCAAGCAGCTCGGCATCGCCCTCGCGGCGGTCACGCGTCACTCCTGGTCGGTCGTCAACCAGCGCCAGCTTTTTGCCGACGAGCCGGTTGAACAGAGTCGATTTCCCGACGTTAGGGCGCCCAATGATGGCGACCACGGGGAGAGTGGAGGCCATCTCTGCCGCCTCCTCCCTATCGCCAGGCCGTCAGATGACCATCATTGGTCAGCACGTAGAGCGTGTTGTTTGCTACAATGGGCGGGAGATAAACTGGCCCTCCAGCCTTTGTCGCACTTTGCAATGCGCCATTGGCCGGATTGATATTGGCGAGCTGTCCTTCCGAACTTGCGACGATCAGCCGATCGCCGGCCAGAATCGGGCCAGTCCAGATAATCGGGCCGTTCTTCTTCTTTTCCTTGCGGTAGCGCGGCAGCTGGGAAATCCAGCGGACCTTTCCGGTGGCCCGGGCGAGGCAGAGGAGGCGGGCTTTATCGTCAACGACGAACACCCATTCGCCTGCAACCCAGGGCGTTGCAATTCCGGCGACATTTATTTCCCAAATACGCTGGCCGGTCACGAGCTCCAAGCTGACCATGCGTCCACCCTGGCCGATGGCAAAGACCCGCCCGCGATCGATGACCGGGCTTGCATCAACATCGGAAAGACTGGCCACAGACGTAGAGATGCTGGTCCGAGACAGCGCATCGGCCCAAAGGGATCGACCGTTCTCATATCGAAAGGCGTTCAGTTCGCCCGAAGAAAAACCCGCAACAACACTCCCCTGCGCCACGGCAGGAGCCGCCGCACCAAAAATGCCCGACACTTCGAGTGAAGCCGCTTCGTTCCAGATCACGCTGCCATCGGTCATCTTGAGCGCGAATATCTGGTTGTCCTGGCTCATTACGTAGATCTGGCCATTGGAAATAGACGGCGCTCCACGCAACGGGCCTCCGGGGCGCACTTTCCACAACGGCTTCCCGTCTGCGGCATTGAAGGCGACAACGTCACCCAGCCCCGACGTTGCGTAGAGCTTGCCATCTTCATAGCTCACTCCGCCGCCGAACAGTGAGCCGCGATTACCGACCATTTCCCCGGAAATGATGCTGATATGGCCTGCGACATCCTTGGGGTCACCAACCTGACTGACCCAGCGCTCGGATCCCGTCCCGGCGTCGAAAGCATGGACATTGGCATAAATATCAACGACGAAAATTTTGCCCTCACCAACGACTGGCGATGAAGCAAGCCGCCCATAGGGGGTTGTGCCTTTGATCTTGACTGTCCAGGCTTCGCCCAGCGCGGTGCCAAGCGCGACATGTTCCATCATCTTTGCGCCATTGCCACCCGGCTGCGCCCAGGCCGTATTCGATTGCGCTGGCGGGAGGAGAATGGCGACATCGGCAAGCGACGGATCAATGTCGGCATTGGATTCCGATGTCAGGATCGGCACACGTTCACCGATTGTCGGTGTCTTGGGCCGCTTGTCACCTCCACGGCCGAACACACCGCATCCGGCGAGCGCAAGCGCCATCGTGCCGAGAATCAAACCGGTGCGAAACTTCTTCATTTGGTTACTTCCTTGGCTGAGGGATTGATTGCATCGACCCCTAGACTCCCGGCCATCTGCACTGCGCGTGAACGGATGGTTTCGGGAACATTTTCATCTTTGCCGATGTCGGCGTAAATTTTGCCGGCGAGTTCCGGCTTCCCCATTTTCAGATAGGCGGCCGCAACCATTTCACCAGCACTGCCGAACCAAGGGTTACCCTTGACAGCAAGCGGTCTCAGTCGCGCAATAACAATTTCCGGCTTTATCGTGTCGAACTCCGTGGACGTCTGGCGAATGACCGCCAGATCGCGCCACGGCTTTGCCAGGGCTGCGTCTGCCGCCACTTCAGAGAAAAGTGTGGCAGCAGCGGCGAGGTCGTTTTTCTCAAGCGCAATCCCTGCCTGTGCCAACTTAGCGGAGGCCCGGTAGCCATCCCGTTTCGATTCGGCGAGCGCTGCGAGCTTCACTGCAGCCGAATCGATGCTACCCGCCTGCAAGTCATCAAGTGCTTGTGAAAGCTGTTCACCCTCAACGCCTGCAGCCTTGGTCTGACGATCCTGCCAATAGAGCCACCCGCCCCAGGACCCAAGGACAAGGAGAATTGTGGCAATGGCAAGGCGTCCAAAACGCTTCCAAAGTGATTGAAGTTCATCGCGTCGTAATTCTTCATCGACTTCGCGCAGAAAGGCTTCATTGGTAGGAGGCGTGGACGCCAAGACGGATCTCCGGATACGAAAACTGGCTCTCCTTAGCGATGCGTTCGCCGAAGGGGAAGCGCCCTATTTGGGCTGGTAGGTTTGGTCCGGCGTGGGGAAGGCACGGGCCCGGACATCTGCTGCATAACGTGCCGCAGCGTCACCGATTTCATTTCCCACTTCATGGTAGCGTTTAACGAATCTGGGTACGCGATCAAACATTCCAAGCATGTCTTCCGACACGAGAACCTGTCCGTCGCATTCAGCGGAGGCGCCTATCCCGATTGTCGGGCAGGCAACCGACTTCGTCACTTCGATCGCGATCGGCTCGAGCACACCTTCGACAACCATTGCGAAGCATCCGGCTTGGTCGACGGCAATCGCGTCAGCAAGGATCTTCGCGCGTTCGGCGTCGCTGCGACCGCGAGCGCCATAGCCGCCCAGATTGTTGATCGCTTGCGGTGTCAGCCCGATATGGGCGCACACCGGTATGCCTCTCTCCGAAAGGAAGGCGATCGTTGGCGCCATGGCTTCTCCGCCCTCAAGCTTGATCGCCGCCGCTCCGGTTTCCTTCAGAACGCGTGCCGCGCTGGCGAAGGCTTGTTCGTGTGAGCCTTCATAGCTGCCAAACGGCATGTCAACGATGACCATCGAGTGATAGCTGCCACGGACGACCGCAGCGCCATGCGCGCACATCATCTCGAGCGTGACCGGTATTGTCGACGGAAGGCCATAAACGACCTGCCCCAGCGAATCCCCGACCAGCAGCATGTCACAATGCGGATCGAGCAGCTGCGCCATCCGGACGGTATAGGCCGTCAACATGACAAGCGGTTCGCCGCTCTTGCGAGCCCGCACGGCGGGCACCGTGATACGCTTCATTGGCGCTGGTGTCGGATTCGCCCGCGACGTGGATGTATCAAGCGTATAGGTTGTCGACATGATGCAGGCCTGCGAGTTTTTAGGTCAATTGCCCTCTCAACTATGACAGGCTGATCAACAACGCAATTCAGGCTTTTGCTCGCGCGGATGCCTGAATTGCATCCGGTCCCGGCCATCGGCAAGATTCAGGTGGATTATTGGCTCGCGTAATTTTATTGCGTGATACATGCCACGTAAAAACCTGCCGCCGCTCCGGCTTCACGTTCCCGAACCGCCTGCGCGACCGGGAGAGGAGGCCGATTTCTCGCATGTCGAGATTCTTCCCGCCGGAGTCACGCCGCGACCGGACAGCGCCGCGCCTGCAGGCGAGATGCGCGATCTTGTTTATGGGCTTGTGCGGGTTCTCGACGATGAAGGTGGAGCGGTTGGCCCCTGGAACCCTCGACTGACGCCCGACGTAATGCGCCGGATGTTGCGGGCCATGGCATTGACCCGTGCCTTTGATGACCGGATGTTTCGTGCCCAACGTCAGGGCAAGACCAGCTTTTACATGAAAAGTCTGGGCGAGGAGGCGGTTTCGATTGGCGCAACCTTTGCCCTCCAGCGGGATGATATGTGTTTTCCGTCCTATCGTCAGCAGGGGATATTGATCGCGCGTGATTGGGATCTGGTCGATATGATGAACCAGATATTCTCGAACCGGGGTGACCGGCTGAAAGGCCGTCAGTTGCCGATCATGTATTCGGTCAAGGAAGGGAATTTCTTCTCGATTTCGGGAAACCTCACGACGCAGGTGCCGCAAGCGGTTGGCTGGGCAATGGCAAGTGCCGCAAAGGGCGATTCGAGGATTGCTGCCAGCTGGTGCGGCGAAGGCTCGACGGCGGAAGGCGATTTCCACGCCGCGCTGACCTTTGCAACGGTTTATCGAGCGCCGGTGATCCTCAATGTCGTGAACAATCAATGGGCGATCAGTTCGTTTGCGGGCTTTGCCGGTGCCGAGGCGACAACTTTTGCTGCGCGGGCTGTCGGCTATGGCGTGGCGGGCTTGCGTGTCGACGGGAATGATGCGCTTGCGGTTTATGCAGCGACCGCCTGGGCTGCCGAACGGGCGCGGACCAGCTGTGGTCCCACGCTGATCGAACATTTCACCTATCGCGCAGAAGGCCATTCGACCACCGACGATCCCAGTGCCTATCGTTCCGCGGACGAACGCAGCAAATGGCCGCTTGGTGATCCGATCGCACGGTTGAAGTCGCATCTTGTCGCGATTGGTGAATGGGATGAAGAGCGTCATGTCGCGCAGGATCTTGAGCTTGCCGAAACGGTCAAGGCTGCGTCCAAAGCAGCCGAAAAGAATGGCATATTGGGGCATGGTATGCACCAACCCTTTGAAACCATGTTCGAAGATGTTTTCGAGGAAATGCCATGGCACCTGAAGGAACAATCAGCCCAGATGATGGCGGAACGCATGCGAAAATGGCCCAAGCCCGGTGAGGGCCCACGCTGATGTCGACAATGAACATGGTTGAGGCCATCAACAGTGCGATGGATGTTGCAATGGGCCGTGATGCCAACGTCACGGTGCTGGGCGAAGATGTCGGCTATTTTGGTGGCGTCTTCCGGGCGACGGTTGGTTTGCAGAAAAAATATGGCAAGACCCGCGTCTTCGATACCCCGATCACCGAGTGCGGGATTGTCGGTGTTGCGGTCGGCATGGCGGCTTACGGGCTGCGTCCCGTGCCTGAAATCCAGTTTGCCGATTATATCTATCCCGCACTCGACCAGTTGGTGAGTGAGGCGGCGCGGCTGCGCTACCGCTCCGCTGGCGAATTCCCGATGCCGATTACGGTGCGTTCGCCTTTTGGCGGGGGTATCTTTGGTGGGCAGACGCACAGCCAGTCGCCCGAGGCGATTTTCACGCATGTCTGCGGGTTGAAGACCGTCATTCCGTCAACGCCCTATGATGCAAAAGGGTTGCTGCTTGCCGCGATCGAAGACAATGATCCAGTCATCTTTTTTGAGCCCAAGCGCATCTATAATGGTCCTTTCGACGGGCACTATGATCGTCCGGTCCAGCCTTGGGCCAAGCATCCGGCAAGCGAAGTTCCCGAAGGCCATTATACCATACCGCTCGGCAAGGCGGCGGTAGTACGCGAAGGGCAGGATCTCTCGATCCTCGCCTATGGCACGATGGTTCACGTTGCCCTTTCGGTGGTCGAGGAATTGGGCGTCGACGCCGACGTGATCGACCTGCGTACGTTGATGCCTCTGGATATCGACACGATCGAAGCCTCTGTCAAAAAGACTGGACGCTGCCTTGTTATCCATGAAGCGACACGCACAGGCGGGTTCGGTGCCGAACTTTCTGCGCTAGTGCAGGAGCGGTGATTCTATCATCTTGAGGCAACTGTCGAGCGCGTGACCGGTTTCGATACCCCCTATC
>JANNLW010000053.1:0-13983 GCA_031397145.1 Sphingomonadales bacterium
GACAGCGACCATCGCATTGTCCTTGGTGATGATCTCCTGCCCCGGAATATCGAGCACCTGTTCCATCATGTTCACTTTGCGACCCACGCGATCGACCAATGGCATGATAAAATTCAGGCCGGGATGCGCAGTGAGCGTGAACCGACCGAACCTTTCAATCGTATACACATAGCCCTGGCGTACCGATGTCACGCTCATCACGAGTACAACGACTGCAAGGACTAGCAGCGCAAGTGCAAAACCGAATCCGCCCATTAAACCCTCCTGTTGAATGACCTGATATTGCAGTGATCAATCAATTCCGCCAAGCAGAATCGGATGTTAAGAGATATTCATCTTGCACCGCGCTCCGCACTTTACCTGCCAGCCTCGAACGCCCGCGCGATCGAGAAGGCGCGCGAGTTGCCAGCCGACCTGATCATGCTCGATCTTGAGGATGCCGTAAAACCCGAGGCAAAGGATGAAGCACGGGCAGCAGCCTTTGCAGCAGCCAGCGAAGGTTTTGCCGGACGCCTCTGCGCGATCCGGATCAATGGCCCAGGGACAGAATGGCATGATGACGATATCGCTGCGGTTTCGGCTTCTTCCGCCGATCTTTTCGTTTTGCCGAAGGTGGAAGATGCGAGAATCGCGGCCGCCATTACCTTCAAGATCGGCAAACCGATGTTGGCAATGATCGAGACTCCTCGTGGCGTGCTCAATGCTGCAGGAATAGCGGCCGCGCCGGGAGCGCGCGGGCTGATTGCCGGGACCAATGATTTGGCCAATGAGCTTCATCTACCGCGCGCCGATGACCGGACCGGCATGGCGCTTTCGCTCCAGACGATTGTTCTGGCGGCGCGAGCCGCAGATATTTGGGCGCTGGACGGGGTGTTCAATGATCTTGCCAGGCCGGGCGCGCTCGCCGAACAATGTGCAGAGGGCCGCGCTTTTGGTTTCGACGGCAAGACTTTGATCCATCCTAACCAGATCGATATTGCCAATTTGGCCTTCTCGCCGAGCGAAACCGAACTGGAAGAGGCGTGCGCTCTCGTTGCGGCGGCATCAGGCGGCGCAGAACGTTTTCGTGACCGGATGATCGAGACAATGCATGTCGAAATGGCGAAACGCCTTCTGGCCCGGGCCAAGCTGCTCTAGCCACTGTCACCCCGACTGGTTACATGGGCCGCCACGATTCGATTCTTGAAAGACGATTGCTGGCTATGGAAATCCGCCTTGGACTGACGTTTGACGATGTGCTCCTTCAACCGGGGCCTTCCGAACTGTTGCCCAGCCAGGCCGACACGTCCACGCGCCTCACCCGTGATATCAGCCTCAACATCCCGATCCTTTCGTCTGCCATGGATACAGTCACGGAGGCAGATATGGCGATCGTGATGGCGCAATTGGGCGGGATTGGCGTGCTTCATCGCAATCTCGACATCGAGGAGCAGGCGGCGGCCGTTCGTCAGGTCAAACGATTCGAATCCGGGATGGTCGTCAACCCGATCACGATTGCTCCCCATGCGACGCTTGCCGAGGCCAAGGCAACGATGGCGGCGAACAAGATTTCGGGCATCCCAGTCGTCGAGGCCACCGGCAAGCTTGTCGGAATATTGACCAATCGCGACGTCCGCTTTGCCGAAAATCCGAACCAGCCGGTCAGCGAACTGATGACGCACGAAAATCTGGCAACCGTGAAGACTGGAGTCGATCAGCCTGAAGCCCAACGGCTGTTGCATCACCGGCGGATTGAGAAACTGCTGGTCGTCGATGATGATTTTCGATGTGTCGGGCTCATCACGGTCAAGGATATCGAAAAGGCGGTCAATTATCCGAACGCCACCAAGGATCAGACAGGAAGGCTGCGCGTGGCGGCAGCGACGACAGTCGGTGATGCCGGTTTCGCACGGACGGAGGCACTTATCGACGCCGAATGTGATTTGATCGTGCTGGATACGGCCCATGGGCACTCGAGGATGGTGGCACAAGCAGTCGAACGTATCCGCAAGATTTCAAATTCGCTGCAGATCGTTGCCGGTAACGTCGCAACTGCCGAGGCTACTCGCGCGCTGATCGATGCAGGTGCCGATGGCGTGAAGGTCGGGATTGGCCCGGGCTCGATCTGCACGACGCGTGTCGTTGCCGGCGTTGGCGTGCCACAATTGACTGCAGTGATGGATGCTGCAGAGGAAGCGGCCAAGTCCGGCATTCCCGTCATAGCAGATGGTGGCCTGCGAAACTCGGGCGATATTGCCAAGGCATTGGCGGCGGGAGCATCGAGTGTGATGGTCGGGTCGTTGCTGGCCGGCACCGCTGAAGCACCCGGGGAAACATTCCTTTATCAGGGTCGCGTCTATAAATCCTATCGCGGCATGGGCTCGGTCAGCGCGATGGCGCGAGGGTCGGCTGATCGCTACTTCCAGCAGGATATCAAGGACCAGCTCAAGCTCGTGCCTGAAGGCGTCGAAGGACAGGTGGCGTACAAGGGGCCAGCGCGCGATGTGATCCACCAGCTTGTCGGCGGCGTAAAAGCCGCCATGGGCTATACCGGTTCCGCGACAATCGAAGACTTGCAAAAACGGGCGCGTTTCATCCAGATCACCAATGCGGGCCTCAGTGAGAGCCACGTCCATGACGTGACAATCACACGCGAAGCCCCCAACTATCCGACCCGCTGAATCATGACTCCAGCGGCGCGCGCTCAGGCCGCTATCGATATTCTCGACCGGATCATCGGGGCTGCCAAACGCAACGGCCCTGCCGCCGATACAATCATTGGCGACTGGATTCGCGGACATCGTTTTGCCGGCTCAAAAGACAAACGTGCGATCCGCGAACATGTCTATGCAGCGATCCGGGCTTTTGGAGAAATTCCGCAAGACGGCCGGGCGGCGATGGTCAGCCTGTTCGGCGAGGATTCGGCGCTTTTCGATGGCTCGCCTTATGGTCCGGCGGCACTTGCTGCGGATGAGCCAAGAGCGGCAAAATCGATGCTCCCTGCGTGGATGGGCAGCCTTATCCCGTTTGAAGAGCATGCAGCCTTGCTCTCTCGCGCGCCAATGGATCTGCGGGTAAATCGATTGAAGGCTGCCCGCTTGGACGTCATCGGTGAGTTCGACGACGCCGAACCGCTTCCCGAACTGCCGGATGGAATCCGGTTGCGCGACAACATTCGGATTGAGCAGCATCCAGCCTGGCTCGACGGTCGTGTCGAAGTCCAGGATGCGGGAAGCCAATGGGTTGTTGTTGCATGCGACGTCAGACCAGAGACTGTGGTCATCGACCTGTGCGCAGGCGCCGGGGGCAAGACGCTTGCTCTGGCCGCTGCAATGGACGGAAAAGGCCGCCTCATTGCTTGCGATACCAATCGCGATCGTTTGCAACGCATGACACCAAGGGCGCAACGCGCCGGTGCGTTCAAAATCGAAACTCGCTTGCTCAATCCGGGACAGGAGGCGCAGCAACTGTCTGATCTCATTGGACTCGCCGATCTTGTCCTGATTGACGCACCTTGCTCTGGTAGTGGCACATTGAGGCGAAATCCCGAGGCGCGATGGCGGCTTACGCCTGATAGTCTGGATCACCTCACGACGCTTCAGGCTCATGTTTTGTCGCTGGGTTCCGATCTTGTAAAACCTGGCGGGAAACTCGTCTATGCGGTCTGCTCGCTGATCGAGGCTGAGGGAGCAGCCCGGATAGACGCCTTTCTCAATTCAAACCCGGGCTGGCAGGTCGATGAGATTGAATCCGAGTTGGGCCGGCCGGATGGGGGTGGAATGTGCCTATCTCCCGCCCAGGACGGGACCGATGGTTTTTTGTCGCAAGGCTGGCAAGACGCTGCTAATCATGAGAAAGTTTCACCTTGTGGAGTATGCCATGCGTTTTTCGCCGCCTGTTCTTGCCCTTTCGCTTGCATTGCTGACTGTTGCCAGCGTCGGTCATGGACAAAGGCCGGATTCCAAATTGTCGCCGCGCTCGATCGCGCTGATGACGGAAGCCAACGCTCTGTTTGCTGTCGGCAAATATAATGAAGCATCGGATCTTCTCGAAACATCGCTGGTTGTAGACCCGCGCAATCGGGGCGCATTCGTGGCTCTGGCGCGTGTTGCGGAAAAACAGGGGCTGCCAGGAAAGGCGATCCGCTTTTATCGCGAGGCCCTCCTTATTGAACCCAACGACGTCACGGCATTGGCGGGACAGGGCGAAGCAATGATTGCCAAAGGCGCGATCACAAAGGCGAAGGAAAACCTCGCAAGGATCAAGCAACTCTGTATCGCCCATTGCCCCGAACAGGAAAGCCTTGCCCTTGCGATTGAAAAGGGCGCTGCGGTGCCTGTCATGTCTGCCCAAGCGGTTCAGCCCAAGCCGGTCGTCTCCGAACCCGTCAAGCAACAATAGGCACGTCCCAACGCGATAAATTCCGAAACGCTCAACGTCTCCGGCCGACGATCGGAAGCTATTCCGGTCAATTCCAAGGCTTCCAGCGCGTGGGGCAGTGATTTAAGGCTCTGCCGCAGCATCTTGCGCCTTTGACCAAAGGCCGCACCGGTCACGGCTTCCAGACTCGAGATGTCAAGTCCCGGTGGCTGGTTTTCGGGCGTAATATGGACAACGGCTGACATCACTTTCGGTGCGGGCGTAAATGCGGAGCGATGCACGGGGAGAGCTATTTTCGCATTTGCCCTCCACTGAGCCAAGACCGAAAGTCGGCCAAAGGAACCAGAGCCCGGTGCTGCGACGATCCGGTCTGCAACCTCGCGCTGAAACATGAGAGTGAGGCTTGACCAGAGTGGCGGCCATTGGGTCACTGTAAGCCATTGGATCAGCAAAGCAGAGCCAACATTGTAAGGTAGATTGGAGATGATCGCACCACCGTTTGGCAGGGCAGTTTCAAGAGGAATTGCAAGCGCATCACCTTCTACGATCTTCAGTTGGTCAGGAAATGCATCGCTGAGTTCGCGAAGTGCAGGAATGCAACGCCGGTCCCTTTCCACAACCGTTACGTTTGCACCTGCCTTGAGCAGGGCGCGCGTAAGTCCTCCAGGGCCCGGGCCCACTTCATAAACAAACTGCCCTCGAAGATCACCAGGGATGCCAGCAATGCGGTCGAGCAATTGCCCATCGAGAAGAAAATTTTGTCCGAGTGCCTTATCTGCCTTCAACCCATGTCGGGCGATCACCTCGCGCAAGGGAGGAAGGATTGCCGTCACGGAGAAAGCGTGCGCCAGTGGGCGGCGCTTGCGGCCATGCGCAGCGCCGCGATCATCGCCCCGGGCTGCGCCATGTCTTTCCCTGCAATATCAAATGCGGTGCCGTGATCTGGCGAAGTTCGAACAATGGGAAGGCCGAGCGTAATGTTTACACCGTCATCGAAATGCAACGTTTTCAGAGGGATAAGTGCCTGATCGTGATAGCAGCAAATCGCCACATCATAGGTCGAGCGCGCGCGATGATGGAACATCGCGTCGCTGGCCATGGGCCCCACCGCATCGATGCCCTCGGCGCGGAGAATCTCGATCGCCGGCGCGATGATTTCGATCTCCTCACGCCCAAGGGCTCCGCTTTCTCCGGCATGCGGATTGAAGCCGGCAAAAGCGAGCCGCGGATTCTCAATCCCGAAATTTCGGATCAGGCCCTTGGCTGTGGCGCGCGCCTTGAAGACAAGGAGTTCGATACTGATTCGGTCTTTCACCACAGCGAGAGGAACGTGGGTCGTTACCGGAACGACCCGCAGCGATGGACCTGCAAGCATCATCACAGCGTTGTCGGCAGCTATGCCACAACGTTCGGCAACAAACTCTGTCTGGCCCGGGTGTGTGAACCCTATTTCATACAGGCAGATCTTGGAAACAGGGCCCGTCACCAACGCACTCACCGAATCTGATCGTGCCAGGCCAACCGCCATTTCCAGCGATGCGAGCGCACATCGTGCACCTTCCTGATTCGGCACGCCAGGGCAAACCGGACCGGCGTCTTCAACCTGGATCACAGGAAGGGCGGTCGGAAAAACATGGGCGGCATGGCTCGGGTCGGTAATACGCGCCACTGGTCCGCGCCACACCGCTTCAATCGAGCGCGCGTCGCCCACTGCGAAAAATGGATGAAGTCCCGCTATATCGCGTGACATCCAGGCTTTTGCAGTGACTTCGGGTCCGATCCCTGACGGATCGCCAAGCGCGACTGCAAGTGGCGCAATCGTCTCAGCGATAGTCAATCACCGCGTCCCGCCTCAGATCACGCAGATAGCGTTGCGCGCGGCGTCCCACGCGCTCCTCTTCCAGTTGTGCCATGATCTGGTCAAACGAAGGGTCGCCAGCGGCCTGCGGATCGTCGCGTCCGCAAAGGACAAGGACGCGAACGCCTTCTTTTTGCGAACCGAAAGGTGGGGTGGCCTGACCAATTTGGAGATTGAGGAGCATGTCCTGCAGCGGCATGGGGAGATCACGCACGCGGACTTGATCATTGTCGACAACATCGGCTCCAACCTGCGCGGCGACTTCTTCGACCTTGCCGCATCCACCCATGTTTTGGGTTGCCTGCGCAAATGCTGTTGCTTTGGCTTGCGCCTCGGTCGCCGATATACCGACAGGAAAATTGAGGCCCATCTGGCGGAGCGCAAGTAGCGCATCGCGCGGATCGGCCATAAGCACCTTGCGCGAGTCAGTCAGGAAAATGATCGAAAAACCGCCTGGAACTTGGATGGGCCCGACGATCTGACCGATCTGGATTTCCTGCACGGCTTGCGCCAGCGCATCAGGCAATTGCGCAGCGCGGACCCAGCCAAGATCACCGCCCTGGACGGCGGTCGAGGCTTCGGAGAACTGGCGTGCGTAGGCCTGAAAAGAGCCACCCTGACGGACCTGATCGATAATCTTGCGGCCATTCTCAAAGATTTCCGCGGAATTTTCAGGCGTGGCGGACAGGAATATTTCTCCGACGCGATATTCGCTTGTGCCACGCGCAGCCTTGAGTCGGTCAATGATGCCATTCACTTCGGCATCGCTGATATTCACCTCTACCTTGCGACGGAGCAGGCGGCTCCAAGCCGCTTCAGCTTCTATCTGTCGGCGGATCGATCGGTCTGATGACCCGACCTCGCGCAGATAAGTCGACATCTTGTCTGGGGTGCGCTTGAAATTCTGCGCGACGCGTGTGTAAGTACGGTCAACATCCTGATCCGTCACTTCAATTTTGTTGGCCTTGGCCTCCTGGATCTGCAGAACCTCATCGATAAGGTTTCGCAACACCTGGACACGCAGCCTGTCTCGCTCATCATCCGGCACTTTTCCGCCGTTGGCGAGGATGATGAGTGCCAAGCGCTGTTCAATGTCAGTGCCAGTGATGATCTCACCATTCACAATAGCCGTTGCCTTGCGAAGCGTCGGTTCGACCTTGCCAAACGTCGTAAATGTCGACGGCAAGTTGAGGTTGGTCGAAGGCA
This sequence comes from Sphingomonadales bacterium, assembly GCA_031397145.1. Lineage (GTDB taxonomy): Bacteria > Pseudomonadota > Alphaproteobacteria > Sphingomonadales > Sphingomonadaceae > Aquisediminimonas. The sequence goes on from JANNLW010000053.1 coordinate 7,424, forward strand.
CTGCGCCGCCGTCGCCAACGGTTTGGGCAGTGACAATGGAGGATGTCGTGACAGCAAGTGCAAGCAGGAGGCTGCGGCGAACAAATGGGATCATCGTGGAGTAAGCCCTGACATATCAATCTGGTCGAGCGGTCCGATAGCATTGAATGGCTGAACGGATGCTGACACCACTGTTTTATGGAATGCCGCGTTTAGCGACCAAGATTGCGTAAGGATAGCGTCAATTGATAGGTGTTGCCCCGTCTGGCATCGCCCGAAGCGTCATAATCGCGTCTCCACGTTACACCGATCCGCAGACAGTCATCCTCATACGCAACTCCAAGTCGATGACGGATGGGTTCAAATCCGTCAGAGAGCGATAGCCGGTCTTCGTTCTTGTCTGTCAGATCGACAATGGCGGAGCCGAAAATTGACCAAAAACGCGCAAACTGGATACGCCCGCCAAGCCGTACTTCCTCACGATCCCGCAGATCCTCGATTGCAGGGTCCACGTCTCGGTTGAGCCTCAAATATCCGATGACGGCGTAGGTCTTGTCAGTTCCGATGGTCGCATCAATTTCGTTTCGTCTTATTGCCAGACTATCCTTGTCGAGCCGGTAGCGGTGCGTGACGCTCACAAACCGCTTGAATTTGACGGTTGTGCGCCCGACGATATCAGACGTCCTGCCGGTCAATCCCGTCCCATTGGGGAAGATTACTGGCTCGGTCGACAATCGATAGCTTTGACCGATATTGGCCTGTAGTGAAAAACCTGCAAGGTCCAGCGCCCAATCGGCGCCATAAGTTACCCGGGCGCCGTCCTCCCAGCGATCATATCCGGGGAACCGGTTCAGCGAAAATAGGTTGCTGTCCTCAAGATCGACCGAGCGCGCATCCTCATTCGGGAGTGACAGGTTGGGTGTGCCTGGAGATGCGACGATTTGGAGTCGAGGTGTAAGCCGCTGGGTCCCGCCAAAGGCCGGCCCGACAAGGGGCCAGCGAATCTCTGCCGCTGCAGCACCGATAAACCGGCTGTGCCAACCATTGTTGCCGCGATAACTTATCGTGGAGGTTCGGCCGACTTCGTCGGTATGATACACGTCACCGCGCGCGAAACCGGTAAGCTGGATTTCCTGTCCCCAGTTGGTGAGCCGCCGCAAATCCCATCTCGCACTTGCAAAGCTGCGCTGGGTATCCTGGCCGGCTGTGCGGCCAAGTGCTAGGCTATTAAGCTGGAATTCCAACTTTCCACCGGCGACCGGGTCGTCGAACCGCTTTCGATAGTCGATGAGTGGCAAAGCAATCGGAACTTGCCCCTGCGGATCGCCAGCCCTTAGTGTCTGGAAACCCCAACCCGAAACCGAAAAATAGCTGGTGCGGGTCAATCTCTGGAGATCGATCGTCGAACGCAGCCGGTCATCGCGAGAGATGTCGTACCGCCGCAGAAACGTTCGATCGGTGACAAAGCGGACAGAACCCGAAACGCTCCACCGCTTGTCGAGCTGAAATCGGCCATTTGCGTCAAGATAGCCGCGAAACTCCCGCGACTGGGAGCTTGCCCCGGTCGTATTCGCGATTCGGTTGCTATACGTCGCAAAACCACCGACCTGATAGGCGCCATTGCGAGCGAGCGCCCTGTAATTTCCCTCAAGTGCGGGCAAGGCATCGGTATAGAAATGCGGGGTCAGGGTTAAATCGCGGTTGGCCGCAATCTTGAAGAAAATGGGTGCGGATACTTCGAAGCCATTGTTTCGCGAATATTTTATATCCGGAACGAGGAGTCCCGATCCGCCGCGATTGTCGGCCGGATGGGAAAGCCCAGGGAGAGCGAGGATCGGCAGACCGAATATCTCCAGCCGGGCATTCTTGTAGCGGATCCGGTTCTTGACCGGATCGTGGATCACACGAACAGCTGTGATTTTCCAAGCCGGATTCTTTGGACAACCGTGCGAGTCTTCAACGGCACATGGGCTGTAGACTGCGCGATCAAGGGTGCTGGTCCCATTCAATCGCGTGCCGCGGTTTGCCGCCAGCCTCCCCCCGTCCGTCAACACGATCAACAGATTTTCGACCACGCCGTCCTTGAGCGTTTCCGTCAGCTCGATCGAGTCGCCATACGCAATATCGCCACCCGGACTGGTCACCGACACACGTCCGGTCGCAAGGACACGGCCAGACTTTCGGTTCCATGAAATCTGGTCTGCCCTGACGCGATTGCCTTCACGCGTCATGACGACTTCGCCTTTGGCCGTAACGATATCATCGTCATTGTCATACTCGATCGTATTAGCCGCGAAATCTATCTGGCCGTCGTCGATGCTCACCGTCGTTTGGGATGAATCGCTTGATTCCTGCGCAAAGACCGGACTCGCTGTCGCCAGCGTCAGGGCCAGCACGGTCAGTCCTGATTTTAGAATATGAATCACGAGAATCCGTAAATACAAGTTACAATGCAGCCTATCGCACCGGATAGGCCATGCCGCAATTGGAGATGCACTGTTTTGCGGCTCGACGCTATGCAGGCTAACAGCGCGTTTCAACGATTCGCCGGATATTCCGGCCTGCCCAAGATTGAGGATAGCCCATGATTGCCGTTTCGCTTGCCGCTCATTGCCCCGAAACCGGAGCCCTTGTTTTTCCAGTGGCGAAAGATGGGCTGACTGGAACGGCCCTTCCTGGCCTTTCTCCAGAAAATGTCTCATTGATCCGTGCAGGCGGCACCGCCCACCGGTTTGATGGCGAATCTGGCAGCATCAACGATTTCTTTGTCACCAACGACGGCAAGGCGCGGCGCATCCTGATCGCAGGAGCTGGCCAGGGCACGGTCGAAGATTTCGAGAAGCTGGGTGCGGCTGTCGCCTCCAGGTTGCTGACGTCCGGCGAGACCGAAGCTGCAATCGATTTATCCGGGTTGGTTATCAAGCCTTCTGCCGAATCCGTTGCGCGGCTTGCAGCTGGTATCGTCCTGCGTGGCTGGCGCCATGATGCCTATCGCACGAAACTGCCGGAAAAGCAGAAACCCACACTTCGCTCCGTCACGATTGTGGGGGCGCCAGGGGGTAGCGACGCGGCATGGGCAGATGCGAAGGCCGTGACCGAAGGCGTGGCCTTCACTCGCGAGCTTGTCACCGAACCCGCCAATATTATCTATCCGGCCAGCTTCGTCGAACGCTGCCAGAAACTGGTTGACCTTGGTGTCGAAATTGAAGTGCTTGGCCAAGCCGAACTCGCGGAGAATGGAATGGGGGCGCTGTTGGGCGTTTCACAGGGGTCAGCGCGCGAACCGCAACTGCTGGTCATGCGCTGGGATGGAACCAACGGCACAAATAGCCCGCCGGTGGTGTTTGTCGGTAAAGGTGTGACGTTCGATACCGGTGGGATCTCGCTGAAGCCACCTGCAGGCATGGAAGACATGAAATGGGACATGGGCGGGGCAGGAGCCGTTGCCGGTACGATTCTCGCTCTGGCAAGCCGCAAGGCGAAGGCGCATATCGTCGGCGTCTGTGCACTCGTCGAGAATATGCCTGACGGTAATGCTCAGCGACCGGGAGATGTCGTCACCTCAATGTCCGGCCAGACGATCGAAGTGATCAATACCGACGCCGAAGGCCGCCTCGTTCTGTGCGATGCGATGACCTGGGTTCAGAAAAAATATGCGCCAACGATCATGATTGATCTGGCAACCCTGACGGGGGCAATGATCATCTCGCTCGGTTTTGAACATGGCGGGATTTTCTCGAACGATGACCGTCTGGCCGAACAACTCGTAAAGGCGGGCAAGTCCTCCGGTGATCCGCTGTGGCGGCTCCCTCTTGGTGCCGCTTATGACAAGCTGATCGAAAGCCCGATTGCAGACATGAAGAATGTTGGCCCGCGTGAAGGCGGGTCGATTACGGCCGCCCAATTCCTCCAGCGCTTTGTCAATGAAGGCGTCAAATGGGCGCACCTTGATATTGCAGGCATGGTCTGGGCCGCAAAGCCTGGCGCCGTGTGGGACAAGGGCGCGACGGGTTACGGAGTGCGGCTGCTTGATCGGTTCGTGGCGGATAATTTCGAAAAATAGTTCCTCATCATTCAGGCGAGTTGCGATGCTTCCTGTGCGTTTGTTTCGATGCGTTTGTGACTGGGTGGTCCTTTAGGGACGATCCATGATCCACCGACGCAGAGGACGGGTTCGAGGGCGAGCCAGTTGGGTGCGGTTGCGGCGGTGATGCCGCCGGTGGGGCAGAAGCGGCACTGGTGGAACGGGGCGGCGAGGGCCTTGAGGGCGGCGATGCCACCGCTGGCTTCGGCGGGGAAGAACTTGAAGTGGGCAAGACCCATATCGAGCCCGCGCATGATATCGCCGGCGTTGGCGATACCGGGGAGGAACGGGACGGTGCTGGCGATGGCGGCCTTGCCGAGCGCTTCGGTAAGACCGGGCGAGACGATGAACTTTGCACCGGCATCGATGCTGGCACGCAGATCGGCTTCGTTGAGGACGGTGCCGGCGCCGACAATGGCGCCTTTGACCTTGCTCATCTCGCGGATCACATCGAGGGCAGCGGGCGTGCGCAATGTCACTTCGAGAACCTTTAGGCCCCCTGCGACCAGGGCTTGTGCGATCGGGCGGGCATGGGCCACATCGTCGATGACAAGGACCGGGATGACCGGCGCTGTCCGCATGATGGTCTCGATCGGGCTCATTGGCTGTGCTCCCTGGCAAAGGCGGCGGCCGCGCCGAACAGGCCCGGTTGGGGGTGAGTGATGAGCTTGACCGGAAGCTCGGCCATCATCGCTTCGAACCGGCCTTTCGCACAAAACCGGCTGGCAAAGCCCGAGCGGGCGAGCGCGTCACGGATCCTCAGGCCAAGCCCGCCTGCGATCACGACCCCGCTGCCGCCCTGGGCCAGCGCGATATCGCCTGCGACGCTGCCGAGCGACAGGCAGAACCGGTCAATGGCAGCAGCAGCGAGGCTGTCCTCGCCCGACAGGCCCAGCGCCCAGATCGCCGTGTCCTCGAGCGCGCGCACCGCGCGCGCCTCGATGGCAGCGAGTGTTTCGTAGATCTCGACAATACCCGGCCCCGAGACCACCCGTTCGACCGAGACCCGGCGGTAGCGCTTCCTGAGCCGGGCAAGGACATGATCCTCGATTGCATCGAGCGGTGCAAAGTCGATATGCCCGCCCTCACAGGCCTGGACATGGTAATGATCCCCGTCACGCCAGACATGGGCGACGCCAAGCCCTGTGCCGGGGCCGACAATGCTGATCGTGCCCTTGGCGGGCAGCGGCAGATCAGGGCCGCACAGACGATCAAAATGTTCAGGGTCGGCCTGGGCCACGGCATGGCCGACCGCGCCAAAGTCATTGATGAGCGTATGCCGGTCGACCCCGAGCTTTTCGGCGATCAGAGCGGGGCGGATGATCCACGGGTTGTTCGTGAACCGGATCACCTCGCCGCTCACGGGTCCTGCAACCGCAATCGCAACCGCCCTTGGCAGAGATTGGCCGGCGATCCGTCCATACTCCTCCCACGCCGTCTGGAAGCTGGCATGCTCGGCCGTTTTGAGCGTGGTGGCCTCGCCCAGTGCGACAACACGTCCGGCCTCGACAGTGGCAAGCGCAAAGCGGGCATGCGTGCCGCCAATATCAACCGAGACGATCCGGCTCATAGCCCGGCTGCAGCCAGCATGGCGGATGCACCCTGTTCGGCGCTGTCGGCGCCCATGCGCATCATTGCAAACAGTTCGCGTCCGACCCCGTCATGAACAGGTGGGGGCAGTGCGGGTTGGCGCCCGGTCAGATCGGCAAGAACCTCAAGCGTGCCTGTGTGCGCGCACAGGCGGATGATATCGCCATCCTCGACCAGTGCCAGAGCACCGCCCCCCAGGGCTTCAGGGGTGCAGTGGATCGCGGCGGGGACCTTGCCCGAGGCCCCCGACATCCGGCCATCGGTGACGAGCGCGACCCTGAACCCCTTGTCGAGCAGGACACCCAGGGCCGGGGTCAGCTTGTGGAGTTCGGGCATGCCATTGGCACGCGGCCCCTGGAAGCGGACGACGATAACGACATCGCGGTCGAGTTCACCGGCCTTGAACGCTGCTGCCACATCGTCCTGGGCATGGAACACGCGGGCCGGGGCCTCGATCGTCCACAGATCCTCGGCTACGGCACTGGTCTTGAAGGTCGCGCGACCCAGAGTGCCGCTGACCAGCCGCATTCCGCCATCGGGCAGGAATGGAGTGGCAGGCAGGCGCAGCATCGTCTCGTCGCCTGACCGGGTCGGGGCCTCGCGCCAGATCAGATCCTCGCCGTCCATCGCCGGCTCGCGCGCATAATCATCGAGATCGCGGCCAGCAACCGTCATGATGTCGCGGTGGAGCAGGCCGACCGCCAGAAGTTCGCGGATCACGAACCCCATGCCACCCGCTGCATGGAAGTGGTTCACATCGCCCGCGCCACTGGGATAGACATGTGCAATCAGCGGAACTGCGGCCGAAAGCGCGTCGAGATCCTCCCAGTCGATCTTTATCCCTGCTGAGCGCGCGATGGCGGGGATATGGATGGCATGGTTGGTCGAGCCGCCCGTCGCAAGCAGG
>JANNLW010000060.1:0-2664 GCA_031397145.1 Sphingomonadales bacterium
GGACAGATCCCGAAGTGCGGCACTGGGTCAACCGCGAGAATGAGGCCAGCGGGGCCTATCTGAAAACACTTCCCGGTCGCGACATTCTTGCCGGACGCATGAAGCAACTCTATAATTTTGAACGGTTTGGGACCCCGCGCAAGGCAGGGCAGTTCTATTTTTACACCCGTAACGATGGCTTGCAAAACCAGTCGATCCTGAACGTGCGCGAAGGTCTTGATGGCAAGCCCCGCGTCCTGATCGATCCAAATACCTGGGCAAAAGATGGCGCGACAGCATTGGCTGAGTGGATGCCGTCCAATGACGGCCGACGGCTGCTTTTTGCGATCCAGGATGGCGGGACCGATTGGCGCACTTTGAAAATCCTCGATGTTGCGACCGGCACAGCGTTGGATGACGAGGTCAAATGGGTAAAATTTTCTTCGCTCGCGTGGAACGCGGACGGGAGCGGCTTTTACTATTCGCGCTTTGCGGAACCGGAAGTGGGCGCGGCCTTCCAGTCCGTGAACTATAATCAGGCAGTCTATTTCCACGCCCTTGGGACGCCACAATCGACCGACACCAAGATTTATGCAACTCCTGACAAGCCAAAGCAGAGTCATTCGGCGCAAGTCACTGATGACGGGCGCTACCTTCTGATAACCACGGCTGCGGGAACGGATGATCGCTATGAACTGACGGTCGGCCGCCTGGATAAAGGGTCACTTAAACTTCGGACACTCGTCAAAGGCCTGGACAATAATTGGGAACTGGCTGGCTCGGTCGGGTCGCGATTCTATTTCTTGACGAACAGGGATGCGCCGCGCGGCCGCCTCGTGACGCTTGATGCCGATAAACCGGGGCGAAAACCTGCCGAAATTGTCGGTCAAACGCGCGACACGCTGGTCGGGGCGTCGTTGGTCGGCGAACGCATGATCCTTGCGTATTTGGGCGATGCCAAGTCCGAAGCCGAGCTTCGTACGCTCGATGGCAGGCTGATCGGACCGATCGTACTGCCCGCGATCGGCTCGGCTGCCGGGTTTGGCGGCAAGGGAGGAGATCCCGAAACCTTTTATACCTTCTCGAGCTATGCCGTGCCGCCGACGGTCTATCGATTCAACACAACCACCGGCCAGGCCGAAGTCTTTGCCAGACCCAAAGTCGCGTTTAATCCTGCGGACTATCTCACCGAACAGCGCTTCTATACGTCAAAGGATGGAACGCGGATTCCGATGTTTATCGTCCAGCGCAAAGATGGCATTGGCAAAGGAACCGCGCCAACCTTGCTCTACGGTTATGGCGGTTTCAACATTTCTCAGAGCCCGGGCTTTAGCGCGCCCAAGCTCGCATGGCTCGAACAGGGCGGCGTGCTTGCGGTCGCCAACCTGCGCGGTGGCGGCGAATATGGTGCCGAGTGGCATGATGCCGGACGCCTTCAGGCCAAGCAGAATGTGTTCGACGATTTCATCGCGGCGGGCGAATTTCTGATCAGTGAAGGCATTACAGGCAAGTCCCAACTCGCGATTGAAGGCCGCTCAAACGGTGGATTGCTGGTCGGCGCGGTGGTCAACCAGCGTCCGGACCTGTTTGCAGCCGCGCTCCCGGCGGTCGGCGTGATGGACATGTTGCGCTTCAATCGCTTTACGGCCGGCCGCTACTGGGTCGACGATTATGGCGATCCAGGTAACGAGGCCGATTTCAAAACGCTTCGCGCCTATTCACCTTATCACAATGTCACGAGCGGGCGTGATTATCCGGCAATTCTTGTCACGACAGCAGACACGGATGACCGGGTCGTGCCCGGACATAGCTTCAAATATGCAGCGGCGTTGCAAGCGGCCGATATCGGCAGCAAGCCCCACCTCATTCGCATCGAGACACGGGCCGGCCATGGGAGCGGAAAGCCAACCGACAAGATCATCGCGGAATCGGCTGATATGTATGCCTTCATCGCCAAATGGACCGGGATGGACGTGAAGCAACATTAATATTAGGCTGTGATCTGGTTCATGGTTGCGCAAGCGCGCTTGATTTAGTTCCTCGACTCACGGTTGTTTCAACAGGCCGGTTGCTGGTAAGGAATGTGAAATGGTTCCAATTCGAAAGCTTATGTCTGGCGTCGCGAGTGTGGCGATACTCGTTACATCAACGTCGCCTGCTTTCGCGCGCCACGGAAACTATGGCTACGGCTACGGCAATGGCAATGGTTACGGCGGATATGGCTGGCGCCACCGCCATCGTGATCGGGTCGATGCTGGCGATGTTATCGCTGGCGTGGCCATTGTCGGCATTCTGGCAGCCGTTCTTTCTTCCTCCGCGAAAAAGAAGCGTGAGCGGGAAACCGGCCAAAACGGCAATCCAGACCAGCGCGGCAATATCAACAGCGAAGACGCTGCGGTGGACGCTTGCGTGATCGCTGCTGAAACGCAATTCGGCGATCGAGCCAGCGTGCGGGACATCAACGCCGTTGACCGCACGGCCGATGGTTGGGACGTCGAAGGTGTCGTCCAGAAACGCGGCAATTGGCGCGACAAACGAAACCAGGAGCAGCGGCGTTTCACCTGTTCAGTCCGCTATGGCGCGATCGACAATGTTTATATCGACACGGATTCAATCGCCTTGCGTTGATTGGCGATTGAACCGGAGATCGGCCAAAACCACTTCCTCGGATTTACTTTTCATGCC
>JANNLW010000120.1:0-1975 GCA_031397145.1 Sphingomonadales bacterium
GGCGATGAAGACAATTTCTTCGGAAAGCATTCGGGAGTGGAACCCAATGCGAAACGGGCGATCGAACCTCAAAATCTTGGAACGCGCGTTGGTCGCTTTGGTTGGCACTATCTCGCAGGCGGCTATGCCGCTGTATGGGCAAAGGCCAATACGCGCAGCGCGATCTTCGATGCGATGACCCGCAGGGAGGTTTATGCCACCACCGGGCCACGGATGCAGGTCCGGATGTTTGGCGGTTGGGATTTCAGCGCCGAAGACCTCAAGGCGAACTGGGTCAAGGCCGGCTATACGCGCGGCGTGCCGATGGGTGCGGATCTAAAGCCGGGCAAAGGCGCACCAAAATTCATAATCAGTGCCCTGAAAGACCCGATGGGTGCCAATCTTGATCGTGTTCAGGTCGTTAAGGGCTGGGTCGACAAGGCGGGAAAGCTGCACGAACAGGTCTACAATGTCGTGTGGAGCGATCCAGCAAAACGACCGCTCCTTGCCAATGGCAAGCTGGCACCGGTTGGTGATACTGTCGATCTGGCCACTGCCACCTACGCCAACAGTATCGGAGCAGCCCAGCTGCAGACTGTCTGGACCGATCCGAGTTTCGATCCGGGCACAAAAGCTTTCTATTATCTTCGCGTCCTGGAAATCCCTACCCCGCGCTGGGTCGCTTATGATGCGGTGCGCTTCAAGGTCAAAATGCCACCTGAAATGCGGATGAAAGATCAAGAGCGCGCGTATACCTCACCCATCTGGTATTCGCCCCAATCTTGACAACCAAGCCCATTTGGAACGCACGCGCCTGCCCTGCGATAGGAACTCATCCGGAGTAAAGTGATTTAAACCCACATCTGGCTGCATTTTGCACCCGGCTAAGATTTAGTTTCTTGGCAGTGCGCAGTGCGAGAGGCAAAGGGGCCGCATGACAAGGACATTGACCCATCTTGACCGGCTGGAAGCCGAGAGCATCCATATCATGCGCGAGGTTGTTGCCGAGGCGGAAAAGCCGGTCATGCTTTATTCGGTGGGCAAGGATTCTGCGGTGATGCTGCATCTTGCGCGCAAGGCATTTTATCCGTCGCCCCCACCCTTCCCTTTGCTTCATGTCGACACGACCTGGAAGTTTCAGGACATGTACAAGTTTCGCGACTTGATGGCTGCGGAATCAGGCATGGAACTTCTTGTGCACAAGAATCCCGAATGCGTTGAACGCGGCATCAATCCTTTCGATCACGGTCCGCTGCATACAGACATGTGGAAAACCCAGGGGTTAAAGCAAGCGCTGGACCAATATGGCTTTGATGTCGCCTTTGGCGGCGCGCGACGCGACGAGGAGAAAAGTCGTGCCAAGGAACGAATATTCTCGTTCCGAACCGCAAGCCATGGGTGGGATCCGAAGAACCAGCGACCAGAGTTGTGGAACCTTTACAATGCCAGAAAATCGAAGGGCGAGAGCATCCGAGTTTTCCCGATCTCGAACTGGACAGAACTCGACATCTGGCAATATATTCATCTGAACAATATCCCGATCGTGCCACTCTACTTCTCTGCCATGCGCCCGACGTACGAATGGGAGGGCCAATTGTTTATGGCTGACGATCTTGAGCGCATCGAAAAGATACTGGGTAGAAAGCTCGAGACGATCGACCGCAACGTCCGTTTTCGCACGCTTGGCTGCTTTCCCCTGACTGGCGCTGTCGAAAGTGAAGCCAGAACCCTGCCCGAAGTCATTCAGGAAATGTTGCTGACCACGACATCCGAGCGCCAGGGCAGGGTCATCGACAAGGACGGCGGCGATGCCAGCATGGAAAAGAAGAAGCAGGAAGGGTATTTTTGACATGACCGCGAGCGCCCTGCGCAAACCTAGTCTTGCCATCGTGCCCACTGTGCCTGAGCTCGTGCCGGTTGCGCGTCAGGCCAACTCGACGCGCGATTTGAACGGTATCTTGAAGCTGCTCACGTGCGGCTCGGTCGATGATGGCAA
>JANNLW010000134.1:0-4064 GCA_031397145.1 Sphingomonadales bacterium
TTGTGAATCACCATCGCTTCAGCAAAAGCCGTTTCGTCTTGACTGAGGCTCGGGCGCTCGCGCTTGGGGCGCGGCGGACGCGGATCCTCAGCCTTGATTTTGTCCATCACTTCGGCAGGAGGCACTCGGATCTGTTGGCCGACCTCGATACGGTCACCCGGTGCTGCGCGCTTGCCGTCGACGCGAAGTTGCCCGGTTCGTGCCCAGCGCGACACAATGTTGAAGCTGGCATCGGGCAGATGCCGCTTGAACCAGCGATCGAGGCGGATGCCATCATCATCGGGCGCGACAGTAAAGGTGCGGACAGCCTCGCTCATGCGCGGGCCATCCACAGGCCGAGGCCGAGCGCTGCGACCGACCCGATAACGGATGCCGCTGTATAACCAAGGGCAACGATTGCCTGCCCGCCTTCAACCATTCGCCATGTTTCAAGGCTGAACGCGCTAAATGTCGTGAAGCCTCCCAACACACCGACGCCCAGCAACAGCCGGATGTGCTCGCCGCCGCCGGTTTTAGCCAGCACGCCGACAAGCAATCCCATCAGGAAACCGCCCAAAATGTTGACCGTGAGCGTCCACCACGGAAAGCCGGGCCCAAGTCGTGCAAGCATTGCCGCGCCAACCAGATGCCGCGCGCCCGCGCCAAACGCGCCGCCAATCATCACAGGTAAAAGGGAATTCATCGTGCCCCCTTAGACGGGTTGGCGATTGGGGGAAAGGGAAGCATTTGGTGCCGGGTCGACATCTCATCCAACGCGGAAAGGGCACGGCCCATCAAGCGGATTCTGGATGATCTGTAGAGCAACATCACGAACCTGTAGAAGGAAAACAATCTGCTGGACTATTTCCAGATTGTCCCCAAACATTGTCAAAACAACGAGATAGGAAAATTGTGGACTCCACGCACCAAGGCGCAACGCTCGCAACCGGAACTATCCGCAGCACGTCAGTCCGGCTTTTCCTTTGGATCCTTTTGATTGTCCAAATATTCAATTTTCTTGATAGGCAGATCGTCAACATTCTGGCTGAGCCGATAAAGCACGATCTGGGTCTGTCCGACACTCAAATAGGATATATGACAGGACTTGCGTTCGCCCTGCTTTATTCGGTTTTGGGCATTCCCATCGCCCGCTTTTCAGATCGATCAACGACTGACAGGATCGGCCTCATTTCCCTCGCCTTGTTTTTCTGGTCGGGAATGACCGCTTTGTGTGGACTGGTACAGAATTTTGGCCAGATGCTCGCCGCGCGCGTTGGCGTCGGCATTGGAGAAGCGGGGTGTTCGCCCCCGGCGCACTCATTGATCTCGGATCTTGTGCCCGCAAAGCAGAGGCCGTCGGCCCTGGCATTTTATGCGTCGGGGATTTCGATTGGCGGCCTTCTTGGCAGCGTGCTTGGGGGGCAGCTTGCAGAATGGTTCGGGTGGAGAGTGGCTTTTATGGCCGTGGGTTTACCCGGGATATTTCTTGCTCTGAGTGTCTGGATCTTTCTGCGCGATCCGCGGAAAACCGGCGGCATCCTTCTTGCCAATCGGCGTACCGAGTCAGCCCCGACGTTGGGGGTAAAGGCCGCCATGATCGAGATTCTAGGTTCACGCGTCTTAGTTCTTCTCATTCTAGGCGCATCATTTTCATCCTTTCTAAGTTATGGGAAAGGAACCTGGGTCGCGATCTTTTTCATGCGCAGTCACGGTTTCAGCGTCGGCGAAGTCGGATTGTGGCTAGGAATCGTGGCCGGTGTATCCGGGATTTTCGGGACATGGTTCGGTGGTTGGCTTGCTGTCAAATTCGGAAGTACCAACCGCCGCCATGTCCTGACTGCACCAGCGATTGGGATGGTGTTTTCCGCACCAGCGGCTTTCGCTGCCTATTTTGTTGCGGACTGGCATCTGGCCATCGCCTTGGTCGCTGTTCCAGGCATTTTGAACGCCCTGTATTTTGGGCCAGTTTATGCTTGTGTCCAAGGGCTGGTCAGGCCAGAATTGCGTGCTCTGGCAAGCGCGGTCATCATTTTCTCCCAGAATCTGGTCGGTCTCGGTTTGGGGCCTTTGTTCTTCGGCATGCTATCCGACTGGTTCAATCCCATGGCAGGGCAGGAAAGTGTCCGCTGGGTACTCTACGGCGCTGCATGGATGAGCATCATCCCTGCATTTTTCTTCTGGCGCACCAGCCTGCACCTGAACAAGGAACTTGACGTGCAGCGCTAGAGGCCGTTCCCGCACTTCGTCAAAGCACGAAATACCCCTCAACACACGTCACGCATTGTCCACCGACATGGACATTGCCGTCTTCGATCCGCACGCGGATTTCGCCATCGCGGCCTATCTGTTGTCCCTGCCGCGCCAGATAGCCCGCTCCGTCTCCGATCGTGCCGACCCGCATGCGATGGACCGCAACCGCAGCATTTCCGCTACCACACACAGGATCTTCGACCATTCCGTCGGTGAAGAAGAATGACCGGACGGCAATTTCTCCTGCGTTCGTCTCGGAATAGGCAGTCAGGCCAGTCGCGCCATCGCGCGCGAGATGGGGTTTTAGACGAGCCGGATCGGGCGAGAGCACTGCCACATCCTCCACGCGGACAATCAACCAATGCGGGCCGGTGTCGATCGTCTCCGCGTCTCCGATGATTGCAGCGACACCAAGGATGCTGGGCAATTCATCAACGCCAATGGTCGCACGCGGCGAAAATCGGGGCAGTCGGAACGAAAGCCCTTGCTTTCCAACGGCAATTTCAACCAGCCCCGCCTTGCACTGCATAACCAGTTTGCCGTCTTTTGGCGTCGCAATCCCGGCCTCGATCACCGCATAAGCGGTGCCGAGCGTCGGATGACCGGCAAACGGCAACTCCTCGGTCGGAGTAAAAATACGTGCCTGATAGTCAGCGCCGTTTTCAGATGGTGGCAAGACAAACGTTGTCTCGGACAGGTTGGTCCACTGTGCCACCTGCTGCATTTCGGCGGTGTCCAACCCATCGGCCTCAAGGATCACGGCCACCGGATTGCCATAGAGCGGTTTTGCAGTGAACACGTCGACTTGCGCGAAACGGCGCTTCCTGGGCATTGTGAATCTCCTTGAGGATCGATAGACCTTGGTATATCCATCATCGTTATATTGCAATATTACGATTTGGAAAAATGAACAACCCTGAATTCGATCGACAATTGAAGGCCATCGCCAATCCCCATCGCCTGATGATTCTGGGCTGGTTGAAGGATCCGGCGCGCCATTTCCGGCCACAAGTCGATGGCGATCTGGTCGAGGACGGGGTGTGCGCCCTGCTTATAGGCGAAAAACTGAGCCTTGCCCAACCAACGACCGCCCAGCACCTGAAAATTCTCGTCGACGCCGGGTTGCTTGTTCCGAAAAGAATCAGGAAATGGACATTCTATCGCCGCGATGAGGAGCGGATTGTTACGCTTAAGTCAGCGATCGGGACTCAAGTCTAGCGTCCCCGGTTGGTGACGAGATCAACGTTCGTGCCGGTACCCCCTGGATGCAAGGTCGCATAAAAAGCAGCGCCATCGCTCGCACGCCAACCCGAGACCATCTGCCCCTGCCCGTCATTCGAGACGCTCTCGCGATATCCCGAACGTTTCGCAAGGTGAAGATAATATCCCGCAACCAATCGAGGAGCCGCAGGTGCGGTGTAGCTTGCCACACGCAGGTTGCAGCCCTGATAGTTACTTCCGGCCGCTTCGCTGACCCGCGCCTTGGGATAAAGTGGAAGCTCAAGCGGTAAGCGATTTGCCCATTGGATCGAATAGGCAACGTCAAGCGAACACCCGGTAAACTTGTCTTTTGCGATCTGGGCCTGCTGTGCCGCGAGCGTACCAAGCGTTTGCCCCACCGAACCGTTCGGCGTTGCTTGCCCGGCCGGGACGGACGCCGAATACGGTTCGTTTGGCGGCCTTATGCTGTCATCATTCGATTTCGATGCTAGCTGCGGGTCAACCATGATCTGGTCCTCGAGCGCCGCGGTCAAAGCAGGATCGACATTTCCTTTGCCCCCAAGTTTGCTGTCAAGCTTATCGAGTGCAGCCTTGTCATTCCCGTCGCCGCAGGC
>JANNLW010000182.1:0-35664 GCA_031397145.1 Sphingomonadales bacterium
GGTCGGGCAGGGGGACGATGTGCCCACCGCACCGGTGACGGTTGCGGTGAGTTTGGCGGATAAGTTGGATACGCTGGCTGCATTCTTCCTAATTCAAGAACGACCAACAGGCTCAAAAGATCCTTACGCACTGAGGCGAGCGGCGTTAGGTGTGTTGCAGACTATTTTTAAGAATGACCTCAGAATTCGGTTGGTGCCTCTGTTCGACCTTCTCTGGCCACCTGTTGCAGATAGTATTGGGAAGGCTCAAAGGCGGCGGCAGCAAGCAGCTGCAAAGGCCGTTCGGGAAGCGGGAGGAGGGACTAGCACTTTCTTCGCCGCTTTTGCCCAAGGTCTTATGTTGCGCACCGGCTTTGCAGCGCAACATGATCAGAATAGCTTCGCACTTCTCGACTTCTTCGCCGACCGCCTCAAAGTCCAGCAACGCGAAGCCGGTGTTCGTCACGACCTGATCGATGCGGTGTTCGCTCTGGGTGGCGAGGATGATCTCGTCCGATTGCTCGCGCGGGTGAAGGCGTTGCAGGCCTTTGTCACCACTGATGAAGGCATAAATCTTCTCGCCGGATACAAGCGGGCTGCGAATATTTTGTAGCAAAACCCCTCTCCCCTCGCGGGAGAGGGACAGCGGCGCGGAGCGGTGCAGGGAGAGGGGGCCAGTGCTCTGAAATCTGGCGCTCCCGCCCCCTCTCCCTCCGCGCCTGACGGCGCTCCTCCCTCTCCCGCTAGGGGAGAGGAGTTGGGTGAGGTGGAGACTGCGCTCCTTACCGCCCTCGATGCTGCCGAGCCCAAGGCAGCCGCTGCCATCGAAGCCGAGGATTTCGAAGGTGCAATGGCGGCACTTGCCTCGCTGCGCGCACCGATCGATGCATTTTTCGAAGGTGTGATGGTGAACGATCCAGACCCGCAAAAGCGGGCGTTCAGGTTGGGGTTGCTGGCACGGTTCCGCGATGCGGTGCATCGGGTCGCGGATTTCTCCAAGATCGAAGGTTGACGATGACCCAATATGTTTACCGCTTCGGCGGCGGTGTTTCGGATGGCGGCAGCCTGGACAAGACTTTGCTCGGCGGGAAGGGTGCGAACCTTGACGGGATGGCGGCGATTGGCCTGCCGGTGCCTCCGGGCTTCACCATCTCCACGCCGATGTGCGCGCGCTATTTTGACGAGGGGGAGGCCTTTCCGCCCGAACTGACGCCGCAGGTCGCCGACGGAATCGCCCATATCCAGCAAGTGACCGGCAAGATGTTCGGCGACGCCGCCGATCCGCTGCTCGTCTCAGTGCGTTCGGGTGCGCGCGTCTCGATGCCGGGGATGATGGATACCGTCCTCAACCTCGGGCTCAACGATGCGACCGTCGAAGGGCTAGCGGCTTCGTCGGGCGATGCGCGTTTCGCGTGGGACAGCTATCGCCGCTTCATCCAGATGTATGCCGATGTCGTCCTCGAACTCGATCATGGTTCGTTCGAGGAGGCGCTGGAGATCGCCAAGGAAGACAAGGGCTTCTACCTCGATACCGAACTGACTGCCGACGACCTCAAGGCGCTGGTGGGCGACTATAAGAGGCTGGTCGCAGAACAATGGGGCAAGCCCTTCCCGCAGGATGTGCACGACCAATTATGGGGCGCGGTCGGCGCGGTTTTCGGATCGTGGCAGTCGGAGCGGGCCAAGGTCTATCGGCGGATCAACAACATTCCCGGTGACTGGGGCACGGCGGTTAACGTGCAGGCGATGGTCTTCGGCAACATGGGCGAGACGTCGGCCACCGGCGTGGCCTTCACCCGCGATCCGGCGACGGGCGAGAATACCTACTACGGCGAATTCCTGATCAACGCGCAGGGCGAGGACGTCGTCGCGGGCATCCGCACGCCGCAATACCTCACGCTTGCCGCCCGTGAACGCGCCAATGCCAAGCCGCTGAGTATGGAAGAGGCGATGCCCGAAGTTTATCGGCAGCTGGCTGATGTCTTTGCCATTCTTGAAACGCATTACCGCGACATGCAGGATATCGAGTTCACCGTCGAACGCGGCACGCTGTGGATGCTCCAGACGCGTTCGGGCAAGCGGACGGCCAAGGCTGCGCTCAAGATCGCGGTCGATATGGCTGAGCAAGGCCTCATCACACGCGAGGAGGCGGTGGGGCGGATCGATCCTTCTGCGCTCGACCAGTTGCTCCACCCGACGCTCGATCCCAAGGCGGTTCGCGACGTGCTCGCCAAGGGGCTTCCTGCCTCTCCGGGAGCCGCGTCAGGCATGGCGGTGTTTGACAGCGATACGGCCGAAAGACGCGCCGAGATGGGCGAAAGCGTCATTCTCGTCAGGATGGAAACCTCCCCTGAAGATATTCACGGCATGCATGCGGCCAAGGGCATCCTGACCGCCCGTGGCGGGATGACCAGCCATGCCGCCGTGGTTGCGCGTGGCATGGGGCGGCCGTGCGTCTCGGGTGCTGGAAATGTTGCCATTGACGCAAGGGAGCGCATCTTCCGCGTTGGCGGGCGCGAAGTGCGCGAAGGCGAGATCATCACGATAGACGGATCATCGGGCGAAGTGATGTTTGGTGAAGTCGCGACCGTTCAGCCGGAATTGTCGGGCGATTTTGCTGCGTTGATGGTCTGGGCCGACTCCGCGCGGCGAATGAAGGTCCGTGCCAATGCCGAAACGCCTGCCGACTGCCGCATCGCGCGCGATTTCGGCGCGGAAGGTGTCGGGCTGTGCCGCACCGAACATATGTTCTTTGAAGCCAGCCGGATCACCGCCGTCCGCCAGATGATCCTTGCCGAGGACGAGGTGGGCAGGCGGGCCGCACTCGCCAAACTTCTCCCGGAGCAAAGGGCAGACTTCATCGGCATCTTCGAAGTCATGGCCGGGTTGCCCGTGACCATTCGCCTGCTTGATCCGCCGCTCCACGAGTTCCTGCCGACAGAGGAACATGACTTTTCCGATGTGGCCAAAGCCGCCGGAGTGGGCATTGAAATCCTGAAACGCCGCGCCGCCGAACTGCACGAGTTCAATCCGATGCTTGGTCATCGTGGTTGCAGGCTGGGTGTGACCTATCCCGAGATATACGAGATGCAGGCACGCGCCATATTCGAAGCCGCCTGCGATCTCGCTGAATCGCCGATTCCGGAGGTTATGGTCCCGCTCGTCGGGACAAGGCGCGAGCTCGAGTTGATGAAGGATGTGATCGACCAGACCGCCGAAGCCGTGTTCGCCGAACGCGGCAAGCGGATCGAGTATCTGGTCGGGACAATGATCGAGCTGCCACGCGCGGCCTTGATGGCAGGCGAGATTGCCGAGGTTGGCTCTTTTTTCAGCTTTGGGACAAATGATCTGACACAAACGACACTCGGTGTCAGCCGAGACGATGCCAGCCGCTTCCTCACCCAATATGTCGACAAGGGAATCTACGCACAGGATCCGTTTGTAAGCCTCGATATCGACGGCGTCGGCCAGCTGGTCCAGCTCGCCGCCGAACGCGGACGGGCAACCCGGCCCGACATCAAGCTCGGCATTTGCGGGGAACATGGCGGCGATCCGGCATCCATCCATTTCTGCGAGCGCGTCGGACTCGACTATGTCTCGGCCTCGCCATATCGTGTGCCCATTGCGCGGCTGGCAGCAGCTCAGGCGGCTTTGAAACGGGGGTAGGCATGAAAGGCTGGCATCGCATTGCGCTGGCACTCGTTGCAGGTATCGCCATCGGCGCCGGCGGCGCGTGGTACCGGATTCAGGCAGGCTTCAACGACGGACGACTTGCGAATGGCCCGTGGACGACGGCGCTGAACTATGGAACGAGCGGGGCAGACAGTGTCACGCGCGCCTCGGTTGCCTTGCGAGGTATCCTTGCACTTCCGTCGACCGAAACCGTTTACTGGAACGCCACGACCGACAGCGAAGGCAAGGCGCTCGATGGCAGCTGCACTTATGTGATGACCGGTAAAGCGCTTGATGCGCGCTGGTGGAGCGTGACCTACTACGACAAGAAGGGGTTTTTGGTCGCCAATCCGGCGAATATCTGGTCGTTCAGCGGGGCCTCTGTACCTCCGGCTGAAAGCAATGGCTGGCGCGTAACGATTGGCCCGGAAAAGGTCGAAGGCCATTGGCTCCCGAGTGCGAAAGGGCAGGGGTTCGAACTGACTTTGCGGATGTACAATCCGGGGAACGGCTTCCGCGCCGCGCCCGACACGGCAGAATTGCCAAAACTGAATAAGGAGCGTTGCGCATGACCCGCTGGATCGTTCCGCTTCTGGTTTTCATCGGCACGGCCGTTGCCGCCTGGCATGCAACGCTCACAATCACGACGTTCGGCCTGATGGAGGCCGCCGTGCGCCGGGTTTCGGCAAAGTCCGGACTGAATGTGATGGCCTATGGCAATCTGGCATCTCCGGCCAATCAGCCCATCGTGCGGCCAAGCCCGGATCTCGCCTATTCCACCTGTCCCTTCAATCTTTCGGCGGGACCGTTGCTGATCAATGTCGTCCCGGTTGCTGGACGATACAGCTCGCTTAGCGTCTTCGACGGCCGGACTGATGTGGTCTTCGTCCGCAATGACATCCAGGCGGGTGGCAAGTCGTTCAAGGTCGCCATCGCTCTTGCAGAACAAAAGGTTCCGGAAGGTATTGAGACGGTGCGTGTGCGATATGGCCGCGGCATTGCCCTTGTTCGGCTGTTGCTTGCAGACCCCGGCGAGATCGCACAGCTCGATACCGTGAGACGGCAATCGAACTGCGCGACGATCGAAAGTTAGATTTTCCCGTTCACGAACGTGTCGCTGATCGAACAGGCTGCCGGCCCCAGGATCACCACGAACAGCACTGGCAAGATGAAAAGGATCAGTGGCACCGTCATGATCGCGGGCAAACGCGCGGCTTTTTCCTCTGCGCGCATCATGCGTTCGTTGCGGAACTCGGCTGAAAGTACGCGCAAGGCAGAAGCGAGTGGCGTACCATATTTTTCAGTCTGGATCATGGTCGTAACCACGCCACGCACAGCATCAAGTGCAACGCGGTGTGCCAGGTTTTCAAAGGCCATGCGCCGTTCAGTCAGAAAGCCCAGCTCGATTGCGGTCAAGGCGAATTCATCGCCCAGTTCGGGGTAGGCCTTGCCGAGTTCACGGGCGACGCGGTGGAATGCAGCATCCACGGTGAGGCCAGCTTCGGCGCAGATAACGAGCAGGTCGAGCGCATCGGGCAATCCCTTGCGGATCGCGTCGGAACGCTTCTTGATCTTGTTCGCGACGAAAATGTCAGGGGCCTTGTAACTTCCGATCAACGCACCGGCGATCAGGAAGAATTTCTTCATCGCGGACCAATCCGCTTTCCAGCCAAAACCATAGACAGCGAGCGCGACGCCGCCGCCGATGACAATCGGGAGGAACATGCGTCCGAAGATCACTGCAACAGCGGCATCCTTGGAGCGGATGCCGGCTTGCACGAGTTTGGACTGTGCGGCTTTAAGTTGGGTGTCCTGCAGAACCCGCAATGACGAGAGAAACGACCTCATCCGGTCAGTGGTCTCGTTCTTCTGGTTCAGTTTGGCGCGACGCTTGCCGCTTGAGACGACGATGCCAGCTTTCAACTGTTCGCGGCGCTCGTTGAGTGCCTTGACGCGACCGGCCATCGGGTCACGGACCGTTGTGGCTGTGTAAAGGGCAAAGATGACCGCCATTGTCGCCACAGCCGACAATATTGTCGCGACCCAGAGGACGTCGACTCCCAGCAATGTTGGCCCACCCGTTTGCATCTCTAAGTCTTTCCTTTGCCCGTGCGGTTCAGATTTCGAAGCTGATCATCTTGGACATGATGAATGCGCCGATGCTCATCCAAACCATGCCGCCCATGCCCGCGACCATCAGCCGCTGGTCTTCGAAAAAGTGCAGCATATAAGGTGGGTTGACGTACATGATCATGCCGAACACCATGAATGGCAGTACCCCGATGATATAGGCTGAGGCCTTGGACTCGGACGACATGGCCCGGATCTTGAGCTTCATCTGAGCGCGTTTTCGAAGCACTTCGGCCAGGTTTGAAAGCGTTTCAGCCAAATTGCCGCCCGTTTCGCGCTGGATAGCGAGTGTGATGCAGAAGAACTGGAA
This sequence comes from Sphingomonadales bacterium, assembly GCA_031397145.1. Classification (GTDB taxonomy): domain Bacteria; phylum Pseudomonadota; class Alphaproteobacteria; order Sphingomonadales; family Sphingomonadaceae; genus Aquisediminimonas. The sequence goes on from JANNLW010000182.1 coordinate 6,092, forward strand.
TTCGGCCGTACCGATGCGATCGGCCGCTTCCTCGAGCGCCATATCCATCGTCTTGCCGATCCTGATACGATCTGACACACCCCGGAATTCCATACCGACCGGATCAGGCACTTCACTGGCAACAATGCCCAGCGTTTCGGAAATCGGAAGGCCGGACCGCAGTCCGCGAACCATCAGCTCGATCGCATCGGGAAAACGCGTATTGAAGGCGTTCACCCGCCGCTTGATCTGGCTGCCCACGATCATATGCGGCAGAAAGAGCCCGACTGCCGAACCCGCGAGGAGCCCGAGATAGATGGGCGCACCTTTGATCAGGCAGAGAATGACGATCACCAACATGATACCAATGCAGGTCATCGAGTATTTTCCCAGTGACCATTTCTTGCCGGTTTGTTCGAGACGCTTGGCCAGAAGTGCAGGATTTGGAATGTATTTGCTGGCAATACCGTCGGCGCGCGAGGCGCGATTGGCGGTGATCTTGCGCAACTGCGATTCCACCGTGTACGACGGCGTGTCGCTATGCCGGGCCTTCATGCCGTCGATACGACGCAACTGCGCCTTGCCGATCGATGGTCCGGCAAAAGCAATGCCGAGCATGATCAGGCTCATGATCGCTCCGGCGGCTATAACGATCCATTGCATTGGCGGCATAGTTCGAACCAATCCTAACCGGTCAAAATGACCTGAAACTTACGCGTCTTGCTCGACCTGGGCCTTCTTGCCGGGAAGCAGCGATTTGAGTCCTGCTATCTTGCCCGCCAGCGAAGTCGACCCGCCAGCCTTGGGCAGAACGGTCGAGACAGTTTCGTCTCCTCCGTCGGCCGTCAACAAGAGCCGCGCACCAATCGCCTGAAGTTCCAGCCCGACCTTGGAGGTCTTGCCAACTTCGGCCACTGGCTTGCCGAGCTTTGCGGCCTGGCAAACCACTTTCACGTCATAGGGGATCGAGAAATCAATCTTGCGTTCGATCGACGATTCGAAATCCTTCTTCGAGATTTCGGATGTACCGCTTGGGCCGACGCGGTTGACAGCCACATGCGCATTTGCATGCGGTGCGTTTGACTTGAGCCACGAAAGGATGCGGATCGTATCGCGTGCGCCAGCCAGCGTCAGTTCAGCAACGACAACCACAGACTGGATTTCGTTCATGAGGTGCGGATGTTGCACCAGCATCTGGCGCGGAAGATCGATCACAGTGCATTCAAATGCTGAGCGCATCTCTTCCTGCAGTTGATAGAATGCCCCGCCATCGCTCAACATCGCCTGGCTCATTGGGGCCTCGGCCGAAAGGATCGACAGCTTGTCATTGGCGCGCACCATTGCCCGCTCAATGAACAGTCCGTCGATACGGCTCGGATTTTCGATGGCATCGGTCAGTCCGCGGCCGGGCTCCAGGTCGAGAGACAAGGCACCCGTGCCAAAATGGACATCAAGATCCAGCAAGGCCGTCGAACGCTTGTTTCCATCACTGAACAGCCAGGCAAGCGATGCCGCAATGGTGGAAGCGCCGACGCCGCCCCGCGCGCCAACGATGGCGGCAGTCATATGTGGCCGGTCCGCCGCAACATCGATATGCTTGGGGCCATTCAGAACGGACTGTGCGTGGGTGAACGCTTCGCGCAACTGGTCGGCGCTGAACGGCTTCAGCAGATAATCCTGAATGCCGCTGGCGACGAGATCTCGATACAGGCGCACGTCATTGACTTCGCCCGTTGCGATCACGACCGTCCCGGGCTCGCAGACCTCGGCCAACGCGTTGATGTCGTTCAACGGATCCCCCGATTCAGAGAGATCAACAAACAGGATGTTCGGGCTCGCCGAAACTGAAAGGGACTGAACCGCATTGCGCAGCCCACCCTTGTTGATCTTTTCGATAGGCCAGCCGAGTTCGACACAGACGGGGCGGATCGTGTCCGCCGTCGCATCGTCACACACATAGGCAGCGAGGGGATCACGTGTTGTCGCACCGGGGCGACTGGGGGACCAGGGCGCATTCATTTAGTTGCTCCTCGAGCTTTCTTGTTTCAACTGTCCGGCGCCGGTGGGCGCCTTTTCGCGATAGGACTTGATCGCCTTGGCGGCGGTCGAAGCGTCGTTCGCACCGGTCGCGCGCTGCCCATAAATCAGGTCTTCAGGGTTCGCGACCATTGCGGCCAGATTTGCATTCGCGCTGCATCCGAAATTCGACATTGTGTTCGAATTCATATCATTGCCACCCTTGTCGCTCCAATCGGGACAGTTCGGAACGTTTGCTGTTGTGCGGCTGACGACGACCCGAACCTTTCCGGGGGCAATCTCGCCGGTTGTGACAGGAGCCGTTGGTTCGACCAGCATTCCGTAACGCGCCGCGAGTTTGGCAACGGCGTCGCGCGTTGCTTCTCCCTCACTGCCTCCGGGAACGTCGAGCGATATGCGGTCGCCATAGCCAAGTCGCAGGGATTCGAACCAGCCCGCGACGCGGCTGACTTCTCCAGGCGCAAGCCCATCATAGCCAGTGCCGACATCGAGCACGTAATTGGATTTGCTCACGACTGGCTGGTGAACTGATTCCAGGCCACGATTTTCAGTGCCGCACGCAGTTAGCGCGATGCTCATTCCAATCAGGGTTGCAAAGTTTGTTGCACGCATGACTTTCATCTCCATGATTGGGGTCAGTTTCCGCTAAAGCCGGGAGCGGCTGCCTGTTCCGAAGTCTTTGGCTGGCGATCACGTGTCGGAGTCGCGTTGGCGCCGACCGACGGAGCAACGATTGTTGCAGCGGGAGCCATTGTCGGGACAGGGCGCTTTTCGCCTGAATTTCCAGAGTGAGTTTGGCCAAGAAGGACACGTCCGGCGTCTGTGGCGGCCTTGAAGCCGTCCGTCGGGAGTGCGATCTGGTTCGCCGAAACCGGCTTCACCAGATAAGGCGTCACGATGATGACGAGCTCGGTTTCACTCTTGCGATATCGCGTGGATCGGAACAGTGCGCCCAGAACCGGCACATTGCCGAGCCCTGGTGCACGGTCGATCGCATTGGTCTGCGAGTTGCGCAGCAGTCCACCAATCATGAATGACTGGCCGGAGCCGAGTTCGACCGTCGTTTCCGCGCGGCGAGTTGTGATACCGGGAACATTGTAACCGTTGAGTACAATCGAACCTTCCGAAGAAAGTTCCGATACTTCGGGGCGGACCCGCATCGAAATCCGGCCATCACCAAGGACGGTCGGGCTGAACGCCAGGCTCACGCCGTATTGTTTATACTCGATTGTTATTTGTCCGAGTTGCTGCGAAATTGGGATTGGAAATTCGCCGCCCGCAAGAAAGCTCGCGGTTTCGCCAGAGAGGGCTGTAAGATTTGGCTGTGCAAGCGTTGTAACCAGGCCTTCGGTTTCGGCCAGATCAATCGCCGAAGCGAAGTCTAGCCCCAGGAACTTTCCAGCAAGGCCGATCGATGTCTTACCAGCTCCCAGACCAAGATTCGCGAGGTTGTACGCAGTTCCTGCCGAGCCGACGACTGGCAATCCGGTTGCCGGATTGATCGGAATGGTTCCGGTCGCCCCAGGGAAGAAATTTGAGGCGGGAACCGTGGGGAAACCGGTTGTCGGGATATTTCCGATCGAGCCGAAATTTCGTCCTTGTGCGATCCCGAACAGGAATCCACCGGTCGTATCGCGGTTCATCAGATTGACGCCAAGCTCTTTGACGAGGCTGCGGCTGACTTCTGCAATCTTGACCTGAAGGTTCACCTGCAACGGCGTTGCCGTGCGCAGGCGGCTGACCACCTTGGTATCGTCGCCGACGAAGGCCTGAACCAGACGTTCGGCTTCAGCGCTATCCTCCGGACCAGAAACAGTGCCGGTAAGCAACACAAGGCCGTTCATCGGCGTGGTCTGGATTGCGGCTTCTGGCATTGCCAGTTTCAGCATCGTGTCGATCGAATTGGTGTTGGTACCGGCCCGGACGTTGGCTGAATAGACAACCGCGCCGCCCTTTGAGGTGGCAAACACGCTCGATTCGCCTGGCTTCTTGGCAAACACGTAGATTTGTGTCGCTGATCTCACCTGAACGTCGGCCACGTCTTCATTGGCTACAAAAACATCGCTGATCGCGCTGGGCAGGTTGACCAACTGGCCACGCCCAACTGACAGGTTCAAATCGATTGCAGGCCTTTGTGTGCTGGGTGTGCCATGGGTAACCCTGACGACCGGGCGTGCTCGGTTCTTGGCGGTTGCTGCGCCGACACCAATGGCCGTCAGCAGCATCGCCGAACTGATTATGACCGTCGTAGCGCGCACCAGTGAGGCACTTGTGAAGAGACTTGCCTTATTCATCTTACTTGCCTCCGACCAGAATGACATCCGGTGTCCTGTTGCTCCCGCGGAGAATCTTCACCACTGGACCCATAGATTGCAGATCAACTGCGCTACCGCCTGAAGGAGCCCCGCCTCCTGGCGAGACAGTCTGACGTGGTACCGAGCGACGCTGGAACCGAGACACGTCGGCACCGGTCACAAAAGTTGTGTCGGTATCGACAGGGCGCGATGCGACAGCAAGCAGCATGCGCTTTTCAGCCTTGGGATCATTGCCTTCAGGCACCTTGACTTCACCGGCCGCAATGGCGCGCTCAAGTTCGGCCGTGTTGTCTGCGATCGAACGGAGTGAGAGCGAAACCTGACCGATTGTCTGCGCGACCGCGATCTTTTCGGCGATACGCGGCGTCGATTCGAGCGTAACGGTCGCTACGACCTTGACGAGCTTGTTGCCCTCATCATCCTCGGGAAGCGTCGACTGGTCGACGGCGAGGACGCGGACATTCCGCACGAATGTTTCCGATGTTTTGAGGGCTGATCCGCCGCCGTCTCCGGCAACCGTCTGAGTCAACACCAGGTCAACGCGGTCTCCTGGGAAAACAAAGCCGGCAACACCGCTTTGTGCCGAAACAGGTACCGTAACGGCACGCATGCCCGGCCCGAGGGCCGCAGCAAGGAAGCCGCGATCACCCGATTTGACGAGCGCACCCTTTGTCAGCGGCTGTCCAGCGGTTACAGCTGCGCGAACGACTGTTCCCTGCAGGCTGTTTGGATCGGCTTCGCCTTTGAGATAATAGGCATTCTCGATCAGTTGTGATGGCCAGGGCTGATAGCGGAAGCTATCGGCTTCAATGATCGTGCCGACCGGTAGTGACCGTGTCGCCACAAGTATCTGTGGGCCGTCGTTGGCCGGCATGGCCGACGCGACGGCCTGAGGCGCAGAGGCCTGGCTAAACATGCTCTTCGCCAAAAAGGCAGTACCGCTCGCAATAATCAGCGCAACGACTAGCAGGACAATCTTCTTTGCATCCATGATGCCAACCCCCTGGTTTACAGGTAAAACCCAATTGAAATCGTCTTCAACCAAATTGGTTAAGATTTCGTTCGTAGATTGCCCAAAGTCCGGCGAGCGAAATAGCGAGCCCATAGGGAATCTCGAGCGGAACCTCGGATTGCGACAGTTTGTGGCGAATCAGCATCGCCAAGGTGAGGACGCCTCCGGCAATCGACATGACAATCACGAGACGCAGCATCACGAGTCCCGGGAACCACAAAGCCAGGCCTCCGAGCAGTTTTACGTCTCCGCCACCCATCGCTCCTATCGCAAACAGCCCAGCGCCGAGTGCGAAGATGAAGGCGGCGATGCCGATCTGAAGTGCAATATCCGGCCACCAATTGAGGCCGGTCGCCCACCAGTACAAAGGTGCTGTCAGCGCAATCGTGGCCGTTAGCCAGTTATCAATGCTGCGTCGCTGCCAGTCAGTGACAGCTCCTATAAGCAGGAGCAGCGCCAATAGGCCAAGAAGCGCAAATTCCGGTGTTTCGATCGTCATAAGCCTGTGCCATTAGAGGCAACCACTTACGAAAAAGTAACCATCGGCATGACTTCTTCTCTCAGTGTACGGCGCAGTTATCCTTCAGGATCAAGGATTGAGAGCGTACCCGCGCCTGATGGATGGAAGGTGCGCAGTTTTGAATGGCCGGTACAAGAGTCACCTCGGGGATCGATTCTCTTTCAAGGCGGTCGCGGGGATATTATCGAAAAATATCTGGAAGTGTTTGACCATTGGCATCGCGAACGATGGAATGTCACAGCTTTTGATTGGCGTGGCCAAGGCGGCTCGGGGCGGATGGCAGCGGACCCCCATGTCGGGCATTGCCTCGATTTTGGCGTCTGGATTGATGATCTGGCTTCATTTTATGCTGATTGGCACGCACGTATGCCGGGCCCGCATATTGTTGTGGGCCACAGCATGGGTGGACATCTGCTCCTGCGGGCGCTGTCGGAACGGCGTATCGCACCGGATGCGGCGATCCTTGTCGCGCCGATGCTCGGCTTCGAAACCAAACCCCTGCCGCTTGGCCTTGCGGCGTGGCTCGTTCGGCAGTTGGCGAGATTGTGGCCGGAGCGCGCAGCATGGAAAGTCAACGAACGGCCCGCCCCTCGCGGGACATCGCGTCAGCGTTTCCTGACTCACGACAGTGATCGCTACAGCGACGAACTCTGGTGGAAGAAGGAGAAACCCGAGCTGGAGCTTGGTCCGCCGAGCCTCAAATGGCTTGAACAGGCCTATGGCTCAGCACTCAGGCTGCGCAAGCCTGGAGCCCTTGAACATATTGCGATCCCGATGCTGGTGCTCGGCACGTGGGGCGATCAATTGGTCAACCCCGCTGCGATCCCGCACCTGGCCGCTCGGCTGCCCCGCTGCATGCTCAAGATGTTCGATCCGAGTGTCGCGCATGAAATCCTGCGCGAATGTGATGGACCTCGCGATGAAGCGATCGCCCTCATCGATTCGCTGCTGAACAGCATCAAGGCAGGCGCATGACATATTTTGATGTTGCAATCATCGGCGCGGGCATGGCCGGAGCGAGCCTTGCAGCCGAATTGGCAGGTGACATGTCGGTCGTCATTCTCGAATCGGAAGCTCAGCCGGGCTATCACGCAACCGGTCGCTCTGCCGCGTTCTGGCACGAAACCTACGGCGGGCCTGTGGTCCAGCCCCTTTCCAAGGCATCGCTCGGCTGGCTTTCAAAGCCTCCGCCCGAATTCGGCGTTGAAACATTTCTCGCTCCGCGCGGAGCGATCACACTTTGCCGTGAAAATGAACGAGCGAAGCTTGAATCATTTGCCGCTTCCTTCGCCACCAACGGACTTAGCTTTGAATGGCTCGATCGTATTGGTCTTGACGCCCATTGCCCTGGATTGCGCCATGATTGGACCCTAGGCCTTCGCGAGCCGGATTGTGCCGATATCGACGTTGCCGGAGTGCATCAGGCATTCCTCAAATCAGCAGCGCGATCCGGAGCCGAATTGAAGTGTAACGCCGGCCTCATGACGGCAAGTCGCTTGGGCAAGAGCTGGACGCTCGAAACCGGGAAGGGCTCGTTTGCCGCGGGCATCATCGTCAACGCAGCCGGTGCATGGGCGGATCAGGTTGCAACCAGCGCCGGCGTGAAACCCATCGGTATCTCTCCCTTTCGACGTACAATGGTCCAACTGAGATTCGACCGTGCTATCCCAAGAACCTTGCCTCTGACCATTGATGTCAACGGCCAGTTCTATTTCAAATCAGACGGTGCGGACGGCGTTTGGTTGAGTCCGCATGACGAAATACCGTCCCCGCCGACGGATGCAGCGCCAGAAGAACTGGACGTTGCGATTGCCATTGACCGGTTGGAGCAGGTTGTCGAATGGCAAGTGAGACAGGTCACCCACAAATGGGCAGGCTTGCGCAGCTTTGCGCCTGATCGATTGCCCGTCTACGGTTTCGATGTCGATATGCCCGGCTTTTTCTGGTTCGCCGGGCAGGGTGGTTTTGGAATTCAGACAGCACCAGCCGCGGCCAAGATCGGGGCAAGCATCCTTACCGGCAAACGCGCCGATCCAATGGTCGAGCAAATTGACGTTGGACGCTATGCGCCCAAACGCTTTACTTGACGGCTGTGATTTCGGCCGAACCCGAATTCTGGACGTTCTCGATGCACTTCATAACACCGGCTTTCGAGGCGTAACCTTCGCTCGCCGTCGCGAGGATGTTGCCATTGGCGTGACGCAGCCTCCACCGATGCTCACCCTTTTTGTCCTTGTACACCTCGAACTTCATAATCCGACTCCTGACAATGGAGTCGCAAGTTATGCACTGCTTGCCTGAGCAATCAAGGCTGCATCGCTCGCCAACCGGTCTGCGCGTTCATTGTCTGCATCACCCGCATGGCCCTTCACCCAGACCCAATCAATCCGGTGTCTTTGGGTTGCGGCGAGAAGCTCTTGCCAAAGCTCGGTATTCTTGACCGGCTTCTTGTCCGAAGTACGCCATCCATTGCGCTGCCAGCCATGGATCCAGCGCGTGATTCCTTCCTTCACATAAACACTGTCAGTAACAATGGTGACATGGCAAGGGCGGCTTAGCGCCTCGAGGCCGCGAATCGCTGCGGTCAGTTCCATCCGGTTGTTGGTCGTATGGGTCTCGCCGCCGGAAATCTCTTTTTCTCGTGTGCCGGAACGAATGACCACTCCCCAACCACCAGGACCCGGATTGCCCTTGCAGGCCCCGTCAGTGATGACTTTCACCTTCGAGAGTTCACTCATAAGGATGCGTAGTGATCAAGGCGGCGGAGAAAGGCCAAGGGATCCTTGCGCGTCACCAGTGCATCGGCGGGGGTGTTCAGCCAATCCCATGCACGCGTCAGAAGGAAGCGCAAGCACGCGCCGCGCGCCAGGATCGGAAAGGCGATCCGCTCCGCATCGCTGAGCCCGAAGGACTCCTCGTAACCTGCAAGGAGCGCGTCGCCCACAGCCGGATTGAAACCGGTGCCATCCGTCTCGAAGCTCCAGGCCGCGTGGGTTACTGCAACATCCCAGGCGCGGATTTCGGTACAAGCAAAGTAGAAGTCAATCAGTGCACCAACCCGGTTTCCGACCATCAACACATTGTCTGGAAAAAGATCGGCATGAATCACGCTTCGGGGAAGATCAGACGGCCAGTGCGTATTGAGGAAGGTGCATTCCTTTGCCACGCGTTCCCTGAGGCCAACCTGGATGGCGTTGAGATTGTCGCCGCAACGATCGGCCAACTCAAACCAGCCCTCCAGACCAAGGCCGTTTGGGCGATTCATTGGAAAACTGGCAGCGGCTTTATGAACTTGTCCCAACGCCACGCCGACAGCTCGGGCTTGTGGAGCAGTTGGATGCGAGACCGAGATGCCCGACGCAAATTCGATCAGGGCGATGAACTTGCCATTCCAATGAACCGTTCTGCTGCCGTCACTGGTATGGCGCGCCCGCGGAACCGGGCAGCCATTGTCCGCAAGATGGTCGATGAGCGAAAGGAAAAATGGCAAGTCATTTGCATCCACCCTCTTTTCGTAAACGGTGAGGATGAAGCGTCCAGCCGCTGTCTCAACCAGATAGTTGCTGTTTTCGACGCCCTCGGCAATGCCCTTGGCCGACACCAGATCACCTGCGCCAAAGGCGCGGACAATGTCGGCCATATCCTCCGCCGCGATATGTGTGTAGACGGCCATCGCGTCAGGCGCAGTTCAGATGGCGAAGGGCAGGACGTGCAATCATTGGGTCCAGCCCCGTAATGGACGGATTTGTCTGGCGCAATTCACTTGATTGCATTGGGTAAACCCGCTTGTCTGTTATTATGCGTCTTTCTGTTCGTCCCCGCCGACTATTGCTGCTGCTTGGTGCGGGCATCCTTCTGGTCCTTTTTGGCGTCTATCTTGAACGAAAAGCCATCACCCGACGCTTTGCCGATGCTGAACTCGTGGCCCGGAAGATCAATGCGAAGTATGAATTAAAGGCGATCGGTCCGCGCGTGCAGCGGATTGAAAATGTTGTTTTGGGCGACCCGAAGTCGCCGGATCTGACCGCAGACTGGGTTGAAATCAGGCTCGGGCTTGGGTTGTATGGCGTCAGGGTAAGCGGGTTGCGCGCAAGCGGAGTGCGGCTTCAAGGCCGATTGGCGAATGGCAAGCTGAGCTTTGGTGCATTGGATCGCCTCCTCCCGGCGCCGAGCAGCGAACCGTTCCGCCTGCCAGACATGGACGTTGCGCTGGTCGACACCGTGATGCTGATCCAGACAGACTTTGGAGAATTCACCGCGCGGATGGACGGCCAAGGCAATTTGGTCAGCGGCTTTGTCGGCAGTGTCCAGGCCAATGCCTCGAAAATCAGAACCGCGAAATTTGAAGGAACGGATGTTGCGTCACGGCTCAAGGTTTCGACAATGCGGAGACGCATCGAATTCAGCGGGCCGTTGACCGTTGGCAGGTTTCTGACCGGAGGGAACACGCTGGGTCCGGTCTCTCTTCAGGTAAAGGGGGCGTCAAACGAGTCTTTCACAAACGTGGGAGCAAGCTGGGCCATGTCCGCAGCGGTTGAAAAACTGTCGCTTGGCGCAGCGAAACGAATTCAGGGGGAAGGCAGGTTCGATCTTGACCCTGGCAGTCAGCGACTCACTGCGAGATTGCAGATTGAGGGAGCAAGGCCGGGATCCGGGGCACAGGCCTGGTTGGAAACCGCGCTCCCGAAAGGTGCCGGTACGCCGCTGGAGTCGCTGGGTCGCCAACTCCGGCTGTCTTTTGGTATGCTTGAAAAGGGAAGCGTGGCGACCTTGCCTGTCGAATATCGTTTGTCGGATGGGCAGCGCACTTTGCTGGTCGGGCCGCCAACCGTACTCGCGTCGTCGGGTGCCCGATTCGTCGGAAGCGGTCGCGGGTTGGTCTTGCCACTTGATCGCGGAAAGACCAGTTTCGACGGCGTTTTCGGACTCTCGGGGGGCGGATTTCCTGTGGGCACCGTCCGGATGGCGATGACGAATGGGGTTTGGACCGGTACCGCGAGATTTCAGCCCTATCGCGCAGGTCGCGCCCGGCTGGCTCTCACCCCGGTCGAATTTGGTTACTCGAAATCGGGATTTGGTCTGCGTACAGTGGCGCTGCTGGATGGGCCGCTGGGTGGGGGCCAGATTTCGGGATTGAAGATTCCGGTCGCGATGCGGCCCGGGCTCACTTCGCTCGACGGCTGTTTCGTTCCCGGTTTCCGGTCGCTCGACATTGGAGGGCTGCACCTTGCTCCAGCCTCGTTCAGGACATGCGTATCGGGAAATGACGCGCGCATGTCCGCGATACGGTTGTCAGGCCGCCTTGGGTCCTCGCCCATCCAGATTGCCGCCAACAATGCGAGCATAGGCCTCTCGCGCGGTGATTTTGCTATTACGGGGGTCGCGGGCACGCTTGGGGATATCGATCGACGCTCGCTATTCAAACTTGACAGCCTTTCCGGAACCTTCGGGAATTCGATAGCAAAAGGACTGTTCTCTGGCGTTTCCGGCGAGATTGGAAATGTTCCGCTGAAAATTTCCGAGGGTCGGGGACGCTGGCAGTTCGGTGCGAACATACTCCAGCTGAACGGCGGCCTCAGGGTGGCCGATCGCGCTGCGGATCCTCGATTCAATCCGCTTGTATCGGACAATTTCTCGCTACGCCTCTCGGACAACCAGTTCCATGCGACCGGCATCGCGCGCGAACCCAAGACGGCAGCGCGGGTTGCAGCCGTCGATATCAAGCATGATCTGTCGTCAGGATTTGGCAGCGCAATACTCGACGTTGATGGCTTGACCTTCGGGCAGACGCTCCAGCCCGAAATGCTCACCAGCACCACGCTTGGCGTGATTGCGAATGTGGTTGGCAAGATTGACGGTCGTGGTGTCATTCGTTGGACGCCCGACGGTGTCTCCAGCACGGGAACCTTCCGCACCGATAATCTCGATCTTGCAGCGGCCTTTGGCCCGGTCACCGGCCTCAGCGGCGAAATTGCCTTATCCGACCTGCTCGGCCTGGAAACCACGGCCGGACAAAGCGTCCGCATCACCTCAATCAATCCTGGCATTGCGGTCAATGACGGAACTATCCGATACCAGTTGTTGCCCGATCTCAAGATCAGGATCGAAGGGGGACGTTGGCCGTTCGCTGGCGGATGGCTGATCCTTGAACCGACCATGTTCGATCTGTCGCAAGCGGCCGAACGACGGCTGACCTTTCGGGTCGAAGGCCTGGATGCCGGGCAGTTTATTAACCAGCTCCAGTTCGAAAATATTGATGCCACTGGAATTTATGACGGCGTTCTTCCGATGATCTTCGACGAACGTGGCGGAAGGATCGAGGGCGGGCGTCTCGTCGCGCGCAGCGGCGGCGGCACGCTGGCCTATGTCGGCGAAATCTCCAACCAGAACCTTGGAACGATGGGCCGTGTGGCCTTCGATGCGCTCAAATCGATCAAATATGACCGGCTGAGCATCGATCTTGGCGGCCCGATTGACGGCGATGTTGTCACACGGATCAGTTTTGCCGGCGTCAATCAGGCGCCAATTTCGGGAGTGCGGGCCAAACTGCCCATCCCGATCCGCATCACCGGCCTCACGAATTTTCCCTTCATCTTCAACGTGACGATTACCGCGCCGTTCCGAAAATTGTTCGACATGAGCCGCACGATCAGCGATCCTTCACTCCTGATCGAGCGACTGAATCCGCACTTGCAGCGAATCGGACCCGCGAAAACCATTCAGCCACCAGAAAGCGAGCCTGTGCGATGAGGGGATTGATGTTGACTAAGGGGAGACCCGAAGGTTACGCCGGGGCCATGAAACAGCTCGCCACTCTTTTTAGTGCCGCAAGCATAGCGGTCTGCGGAGGGTGCGTACAGGTTCAGGCACCCGACAAACCGATCGAAATCAACCTGAACGTCAATATCAGGCAAGAGGTGGTTTACAGCCTGAAGCAGGATGCAAACGACCTTATCAAAGATAACCCGGAGTTGTTTCCGAAATGATCAAGAACACGAAAATCATCGCTGGCATCGCCGCAGGCGCTCTCCTCCTCGCAGGGGCCGGTCTCGCCATCGCGCAATCCGCTGGGCTTGTCTCGGCAGCGCTGGCCGACGGTTCGGTAGGCGAGCAGGCCGATGGCTATCTCGGGATCAAGGGCACGGCTTCTGCCGACTTGCGTGCCGAAGTGGACGCAATCAACATCAAGCGCCGCGCTGCCTACACCCAGCGCGCCGCGCAAAAAGGTGCGACCGTAAAGGAAGTGGCCGCGGCCGTGGGCTGCGAAACGCTGGCGACTCGCGTGGCGAGTGGTCGTGCCTATCTGCTGCCTGACGGCGTGTGGCGGGTAAAGGGAGCCGCACCGATTTCGCTGCCGGCTTACTGCGCGGGGTAACGGAGCGCACCGGATCAATAGTGGTTGTAATTGACATCAGCAGGGTTGGACTTGCGGACGCAACAGCAGCTCTTCCCAAACAGATTTCCCTTGACGTGAACGTCAACTTGCGGCTTCGATCAGTTGAAGATCTCCTCAACAAAGGAAGCCGGCAATGTCTCTCGATGTCCTCGCCCGAACCGCTTACAATGAAGACCATGAGGCGTTCCGCCAGACGGTGCGTCAGTTCCTGTTGAAGGAAGTCGCGCCCAACGCGGCCCAATGGGACGAGGATGGGATTGTGCCCAAGGCGCTTTGGCCCAAGGCGGGCGAGCTTGGGCTGCTCTGCCCGACGGTGCCCGAAGCCTATGGCGGACTGGGCCTGGATTTCGGCTATAACGCAATTGTCGACGAGGAATCGGCATATAGTGGCGGCGTCGCCACCGGCTTCTCGCTCCAGTCCGATATCGTCGCGAACTATCTCATTTCCTATGGTTCGGAAGAGCAGAAGAAGCAGTGGCTGCCCAGACTTGTCTCCGGCGAGACGATCACCGCCATTGCGATGACCGAGCCCGGCACTGGATCCGACCTTCAAGGGATGCGGACGACGGCGAAGAAGGATGGCAATCACTATGTCATCAACGGATCGAAAACCTATATCACCAACGGCCAGAATGCTGATCTCATCCTGGTCTGCGCCAAGACTGATACCGAGGTTCAGCCCGCCTGGAAGGGCGTTTCGATCATTTTGGTGGAGGCGGATCGCGACGGCTTCAAGCGCGGGCGCAACCTCGACAAGATCGGGCAGGATGCCGCCGATACGTCCGAACTCTTCTTTGAGGACGTTCGCGTGCCGATGACCAATTGCCTTGGCGAAGAAGGCAAGGGCTTCATCTATCTGATGAGCGAATTGCCCCAGGAGCGATTGTCCATCGCGGTTTCCGCGCAAGCAGCAGCGCAAAAGGCATTTGATGACACGGTAGAATTCACCCGTGATCGCAAGGCCTTTGGCAAGCCGATCCTCGATTTCCAGAACACTCGCTTCACGCTGGCCGATATAAAGGCGAAACTGCAGGTCGGTTGGGCTCATCTTGACTGGGCATTGGCGCGCCACCTGAAGCGCGAGCTGACACCCGAGGAGGGCGCCGCGGCCAAACTCTGGCATACCGAGTTGCAGTGGGAAGTGGTGGACAAGTGCCTCCAGCTTCACGGTGGCGCAGGCTATATGAACGAATATCCGATCGCCCGAGCATGGCGCTCCGCCCGAGTCACCCGCATCTTCGGCGGCACGAGCGAGATCATGAAGGAACTGATCGGGCGGAAGCTATAGCGGAGGGAGCTCAATAATCCTGGTCGGTAAAAGCGATGAACTGGGTTCCCGGCTTTATGACAGCACTTTTGCCAGTGATGAAAATCAAAGGCAACGCGACAACTGCGGCCGTTGCGATCGACAATGTGCCTTGGCCCTTGCCCTGTCCGTTCTTGGCACCGCGGAGGCGGATGCTGTTTTCGCCGACCTTGACCGATTGGGCAGCGATCTCGAGTTTTCCGGATCGCCCTGCAATCCCGCGTTTGCGTACAGACACGACGGTTCCGGTGACGCGTGCTCCATCCGGAATAACTATCACGCCGTTGTGACGAACCGGATCCGTCACGCGCATATAGATCGTGTCACCGGCATTTGCGGTCTTTGACGAAAGCTCGTCGATCGTGCTGACTGTCACCTCCGCGCCTTCTGGCAGGCGCACGGCGGCGGCACGGGACGATCGCTGCGCCAGAACCGGGCTCGCCGCCACGCTGGCAAGGATGGCCAGCGCCAGAAAGGTGCTGATCAGGATTTTACGCATACAAACTCCATTCCTTCGGGGTGATCTCAAAACCGCACGCGCCCGCGGACGGCGATGGTGCGAGGCTTGTCGGGGGCGAACTGGCGAGCGCCTTCAAGCAACGGCGTGTCCGATCCATAGGTGAAGGTCTCTTTGTCGAAGATGTTCTTTCCGATCAGCGAGATGTCCCACTTCCCATTTTCCGGGCCAGCGATAACGGTCAGGTTGACCTTGGCATTGGCCCGTTGGACGAGCGTTGGATCGAGATCGGAATCGCGAAACTGCTTGGATTGATAAACGAGATCGCCGATTGTCGTCAGCTTGAGGCCGCCCAGCGTCAGCGCGTAGGTGGCTCCGATACTGCCCGAAAATTTGGGCGTATTTTCCGACGTGCGCCCTTTCAGGTTGTTCCGGAACGCCTGGCTGCAATTCTGGATTGTCGCCAGCGGATTTTGGGTATCCGTGCGGAACTGGAAAAGCTGGTCGACGGTGCAGGCGGCGTTGGGGAAGCTGTCATATTTGAACCGGACATAGGCGCCCGAAGCATTGAGCGTCAGACCCTCGGTAAGGGCGAAGCGGCCATCGACTTCGACCCCGGTTGACGTCGCAGCGGCAGCGTTCTGGACGATGAACGAGGTTGAGCCAGTAAACACCGCCGTCTGGATATTCTTGAATTTGGTCCGGAAGCCCGCGACGTTTAACGTCACACGATTGTCCAGGAGTTTCAGCTTTGCACCGGCTTCAATACCGGTCGCCCGTTCATCTTCGAATTCGGCCTCGGCTGGGTTGGCACTTAATGCAAAGCTGTTGAAACCGCCTGCTTTGAAGCCCGATGAAATCTTTGCGTAGAGCAATGTATCATTGTTCGGTTCGAACTGAACACCGGCCGAATAGGTCAGGCTGTTCTCCTTGCGCCCGAGGACAAAGGCATGTTCGGCGCCTTCGCCAATCGCCTGGAACGGATCTAGCCCCGGCATGCCGGTGGCGGCGAGATACAGCGCCTGGTTGCCGATCAATGGATTGCGCACGCGCGTTCCGAAATTGGTGGCGATGGCGGTTTGTGTGCCCGTCTTCTTCTCGTAGGAATAGCGCAGCCCGCCGGTAAAGCTGATCTGGTCGGAGAGCTTGTAGGTGACTTCGCCGAACAGCGCAGCGACCTTGTCGGTCTGGTCGAGGACAAGGAAGCGGCCGAAGTCGGTATAGGCAAGCGGGGTGCCGTCGAACGCGCGGACAACGCCGCTCAGGATGCAGTTGCGGTCGGCTGGGTTATTGCCGGCCGCCGCACAGCCTGCATTGAGCAGCGTATCGATCGCAAGTTCGTTGCCTGTCCCTCGCACATTGAATTCGGAATCGCCCGTTGCCACCAGCGTGTTGCGCTGCAGGTATCCGCCGATAATGAACTGGAACGGCCTTGTCGGATCGGACGCATAGCGAACTTCAAGGCTTTCCTGCTTGAACCGCTCCGAATCGTCGAAGCGAACGACATCGACGGGCGAGAAATCCGCGTCAAGCTGGCGGTCAAACTTGTATTGTGAATAGGCGCCGATCGCTGTCAGTGTCCCGCCGCCAATTTCGCGCGTCAGGTTTAGTGAGACTTCATTGGTCTTGCCGTCGAGATTGCCGCTCGAGCCTATATCGAGCACCGGATTGATCGACCCGATAGCGACGTTCTTGCGATCGTTGGCAGGTGCGCCAAAGGCATTGAGGATCGGGGTCAGCGGCCCGCCGACCCTAATACCGAAAGGCTGTCCCCTTTGTTCGAAATCGCCATGCTCGTAGCGCAGCGTCGCTGTCGTGCTGTCTCCAAGATCAGCCTCGATCGTGCCACGAATGCCGAAATTGTCGGCTTTCGGGGTTGAAGTGCCGTAAAACAGGTTGCGCAGGAAACCCCGATCGGTGTGATCCTTGGTGGCCGCGATGCGGATGCGGACGCTGTCGCTAAGCGGGCCCGAGATAAAGCCGTCAAAATTGTATTGGCGCAACCCGTCAAACGTATAGCCGGCCGCAACCTCGCCGCTCCATTCCTTGGTTGGTCGAGCGGTTGTGATGTTGAGCGCACCGCCGATCGTGTTCTTGCCGAACAAAGTGCCTTGCGGCCCGCGCAACACTTCGACCCGCGCCAGATCCAGAAAGGCAAAGCGCGTCTGCACCCCGCGCCCGCGATAGACGCCGTCGACAAAGGTCGAGACCGACTGTTCCAGTCCGGCATTATTGCCCGACTGGATGCCGCGAATGTTGATCCGGTCACCGATCGGATCGGGCTGGATCTGCAGATTGGGAACGAGCCCGGTCAATTCACCCAGCTTGGCAATCCCGGTCTGGGCGATTTTGGCTCCGGAAATGGCCGACACAGAAGCCGGGACATCCTGAAGACTCTGCTCGCGCTTCTGGGCCGTGACGACGATCTCATCAAGGCCGATTTCACCTTCCGCTGCATCGTCTGAGGGCGGGGCCTGATCGACGGCAATCTGTGCCCATCCTGGGGTGCTTATTGCAAAGGCCAGGATGCTGGCAGACAGAAGACTGTTCACGACGGTATTGGTCAGGCGCATAAATTCCTCATGGCGGGACAGCCCTGAGGAGCCCCCGCATTTTAAAGTTTGAGAGCTGGCGCATCGCGATGCTCGTTTACCCTATGCGGGAAAGCTGTCGATTGGATGCATGAGCGCGCGATTAGTGTTGCGAACCGGATGGAGCAGTTTCGATAAAGGCAGTCGCGTTTTCGACAAGATGCGAAACTCGCTCTTCACGCGGGTTCAATGCCTGCTAGTGCAAGGCTGGAACGAACCTGCCGGAGTGACCGAATGCGAACTACAAACACTGCTCTTTCTGCCTTAGCGATCGTGTTGGCCAACGCTGGCGCGCCCGGCTTTGCCCAAGCGCCGACGCAGATGGCCGTGGTAGAGACAGACCAGAATATCGCGATCAAGACGTTCTTCGAAGAGTATGACGCCGAACAGCTCGCACAGTCTCCTTTGAACAAGTCCTATCGCGGGATAAAGGATGCTGACTATGGTCGTTGGGACGATTTCTCGGATGCGGGTGCCGCGCGCGCCAACGATGCCAATCTGTCGGCCTTGAAGGAACTGCGCGCTCGCTTCGATCCGGCCCGTCTGAACTCCGAGAACCGGCTGTCATTCCGCCTGTTCGAGAAGCAGGCCGAGCGCGCTGACGCGGCCTACCGCTTCAACGACCTTGGCTATGTGTTTGACCAGATGAACGGCGCGCAAAGCCAGATTCCAGCCTTCCTCATCAACATTCACCGCATCGACAACAAGGCCGATGCAAGAGCCTATATCAATCGTCTCTACGGGATCGGAACGGTCATCGACCAATCCGTCCAGACGTCGCGTGCGCGCGGTGTGCAAGGAATCATGCCCCCAAAATGGGTCTATTCCTATGTGATTGGTGACGCGCGAAATGTCATTGCCGGCGCTCCTTTTGGCGATGGCCCTGACGCGCCGCTATTCGCTGATTTCAAGGAAAAGATCGGCAAGCTTCAGCTCAGCAAGATCGAAACGGATCTATTGATTGCCGATGCAGCGCGCGCACTCACCCAGTCGGTCAAGCCGGCGTATGAGCGGCTCATTGCTGAAATGACCGCTCAGGAAAAGGTTGCCGGGACCGATGACGGTATCTGGCGCTTCAAGGATGGTGCTGCCTATTATGCCGAACGGCTGGGCAATTACACGACCACGATCATGACGCCCGATCAGGTCCATGCATTGGGCCTGGCGCAGGTGGCGCGCATCCACGGCGAAATGCGGGTCATCATGAAACGGACGGGCTTCAAGGGGGATCTTCCGGCTTTCTTCAAGTATATGCGTGAGGATAAAAAATTCTACGCGCCCAACACAGAAGAGGGGCGTGGCCTCTATCTTTCTGAAACCCAGAAAGCGCAGGACGCCGTTACGCCGCTTTTGCCCAAATGGTTCGGCGTTTTGCCGCAGGCGCCTTTGGTCGTGAAGCGTGTTGAAGAATTCCGGGAAAAGTCGGCTGGCAAGGCCTTCTACCAAAGACCGGCACCGGATGGCTCACGCCCCGGCACCTATTACGCCAATCTCTATCGGATGAGCGACATGCCGCTGACCGAGGTCGAGGCCTTGTTCTACCACGAAGGCATCCCGGGCCACCACCTTCAGCTTGCCATTCAGACGGAGTTGAAGGATGTCCCGGCCTTCCGCAAATTTGGCAATGTTACCGCCTATTCTGAGGGGTGGGGGCTTTATTCGGAAAAACTCGCCAAGGATATGGGGCTTTATACTGACCCTGTCAGAGATTTCGGTCGATTGCAGCTTGAACTCCACCGGGCCATTCGGTTGGTCGTCGATTCCGGGATTCACCACAAACGCTGGACGCGCGAGCAGGCGATCAAATATGTCGAGGACAATTCTGCCGACGCGCCGGGAGGGATCGTGAAAGCTATTGAGCGCTATATTGTCTATCCGGG
This sequence comes from Sphingomonadales bacterium, assembly GCA_031397145.1. GTDB lineage: Bacteria > Pseudomonadota > Alphaproteobacteria > Sphingomonadales > Sphingomonadaceae > Aquisediminimonas. The sequence continues at coordinate 25,585 of JANNLW010000182.1, forward strand.
ACAAGCGACGGCCTATATGGTGGGGCGGTTGAAGATCAGCGGTCTGCGCGACAAGGCGCAAAAGGCACTGGGGCGCCGGTTCGACGTTCGCGGTTTTCACGACACCGTCCTGAAAGCGGGGCCGGTTCCGCTCGACGTGCTTGAGGAGCAGGTTGATGCCTGGATCGCATCGAGGAAGCAAGGGTGAGGTAGTGCTCATCTTTGCGCTCCGTGATCAACGCGACCCAAAGGCGATGCTCTGCCTGCTGCCGTCGACTTTGTCCGTTTGTTGCTCACGACTATCCAGCCTTGAACAATAGGAAATTCGCCAATATCCGAACTTGATGCTTGCTTGCCCAAACTCCAGGGAAAACAACCTTGCTGGAATAGATCATCCACGTTCGGTTCAACGACGAATGCGCACGTTTCAACACAGATCTTCGAGCCCATCGACACTCTCAACTTTGTCTGGTGAAACTGTGCAGTCAGGCGCGAATTTCGCTGGCCTCGAGATCGGTTCTGCGCAAAGGCAGGCGCGATGAGGCGCGGCAACCGGAATCAGCAACAGCAAGGCAATCGCCCCCGTTTCTGGGGGCGGCATGCTGTGCTGGCCGCGCTCGCCAATCCGGAACGGAACGTGCGCAAAATCTGGGGCACGCGTGACGCGCTGGGTGCGCTCGATTTACCGCCGGTTCTGCCGATCACCTATGCCGATGTCGCCGATCTCGGCCGGATGGTCCCGATTGACGCGCCGCATCAGGGGCTGGTCGCCGAAGTCGATCCGCTTGAAGATGTCTGGCTTGGGGAATTGCTCGATCGCGGCGCCGACGACCGAAGACCGCTGCTTGTTCTCGATCAGGTGACCGATCCGCATAATGTCGGCGCGATCCTGCGTTCGGCGGCGGCCTTCAACGCGCTGGGCATCGTGACGCAGGACCGGCACGCACCGCCCGAATCGGGCACGGTTGCGCGCGCAGCGTCCGGTGCGCTGGAAGTCGTGCCCTGGTGTCGCGTCATCAACCTTGCCCGTGCACTCGAGGAAATTGCGGAGGCTGGATTCTGGCGGATCGGTTTGACCGGCCATGCCAACCAGACTCTCGATCAGGCGATGGGGCCGCAAAAGCTCGCGCTTGTGCTCGGCGCGGAAGGCGAAGGCATGCGTCAGAACACCGAAGCGCATTGCGACGAACTGGCCAAACTGCCGGTCAGCGGCAAGGTCGAAAGCCTCAACGTATCCAACGCAGCAGCAATAGCGCTCTATGCTGCGGTCACGCGGAAGGAAGACTGACATGAAATCCGTTTTGCGCCTGTTTGCGATCATGATCTTGCCGCTCGTGTTGACAAGCTGTTTTCTTGTCCCAGGAGCGTTCACTTCGAATGTCGACCTGCGAAAAGACGGGACTTTTGCCTTCGTTTATACGGGGGAAATCGTCTTCCAGACGCCCGATGAAGTGATGAAGGACAGCAAGTCCGAAGTCTGGAGCGATGACAAGGCAAGCTGCTATGGCCCTGTGCCGGGCGCGAAGCCGCCTGCCGAGGGAGAAGAAACATCCCCGGATGAAAACCGCGCGTGCACGAAGGCCGAAGTAGCCGAGAAACGCAAGGATTGGGAGGACGTGCAAAAGGCGGCAGCAAGCAGGAAGCTCAAGGAAAGCCAGCAGTTTGCTGCGCTTTTCGGCTATAATCCGTCCGACGATCCCGCAAACCAGAAGTTCGCCGCGCAACTCATGAAGCATGAGGGCTGGAAGTCGGTCGTCTACAAAGGCAAGGGCGTGTTCCAGGTCGAATACCGGATGGCTGGCAAGCTGGCCTATGATTTCGTCTTTCCGACTTTCCCGCAGGGCGATTTCATCGCTCCCTTTGTCCAGTTGCGCAAGCGCGATCAGGGCTCGGTCGCGGTTACGGCTCCGGCGCTGATCGGTGGCGGGTTGCGCGGGCTCGCCGCCAAGATGAAAATGATGGGCGCGCCCGACACAAGTGGCATCTCTCCGTCCACGCGAACCAAGGGCGTCTTCACAGTGACCACGGATGGCGAGATATTGACCAACAATACCGAGGACGGCCCGGCCAAGATACCAACCGGTCGTGCGTTGAGCTGGTCGATCGATTCATCCAGCGAAAAGGCGCCGGAGGCGCTGATCCGGGTGCAGTAACTTTTACCCCGCGGTCAGGCGCCAGCCGAGGGCTTCACCGGCATGGAAGGGGACGATGTCGGTCCCTTCCGCATCGATCCTTTCGGGTACCCGGGTTTCACCGCGCTCCAGCGTGATCGTGTCCGTGTTAAGCGGCAGGCCGTAAAAGCGTGGCCCATACTCCGATGCGAAGCCTTCCAGTCGGTCGAGCGCGCGTTCCTCATCGAACACGGCGGCGTAGCTTTCAAGTGCGAAGGGCGCATTGAAGATGCCTGCGCAGCCGCAGGGAGCTTCCTTTGTATGGCGCGCATGCGGCGCGCTATCGGTGCCAAGGAAGAATTTGGGGGAGCCGGAAATCGCTGCCTTGCGGATCGCCTGCCGATGCTTTTCGCGCTTGGCGACCGGGAGGCAATAGGCGTGTGGCCGAATCCCGCCCGCGAACATCGCGTTTCGGTTGATATGCAGATGGTGTGGCGTGATTGTCGCGGCCACATTGTCTGGCGCATTGGCAACAAAGCCTGCGGCCTGTGCGGTCGTGATGTGTTCGAACACAATCTTGAGTGCCGGCAGATCGCGCACCAGTGGTTCAAGCGTGCGATCGATGAAGACTGCTTCGCGGTCGAATATATCGACGTCTGGATCGGTTACCTCCCCGTGGACCAGTAGCGGCATGCCGATCTCCTGCATCCGTTCGAGCACCGGCATGATCTTGCGGATATCAGTCACGCCATGAGCCGAATTCGTCGTCGCATGCGCAGGATAGAGCTTGCACGCGGTGAACACCCCATCGGCATAGCCGCGCGCAACCTGTTCCACATCGCTGCTATCGGTCAGATAAGCAACGATCAGCGGGGAAAAATCAAGTCCGTCAGGAATAGCCGCAACTATCCGGGTGCGATAGGCGATACCTTCGGCCACAGTGGTGACCGGAGGCGAAAGATTGGGCATGATGATCGCACGCGCGAACTGCCGCGCCGTGTATTGCACAACGGCTTGCATCATGGCCCCGTCACGCAAATGGACGTGCCAATCATCGGGGCGCCGGATGGTCAGGCGGTCAGTCATCAAGGTCTCCGGCTTGGTTTTGCTGAAACTCTCCCTAAATGGGGATGATGACGAAAACCACCCTGATCGACCGCGCCCTGATCCGCCTGTCCGGAGAGGATGTTCGCGGCTTCCTCCAGGGACTTGTCACGAATGACGTGCTGGGCGACTTGCCGGTCTGGGCCGGACTGTTGACGCCTCAAGGCAAGGCATTGTTCGATTTCCTGATCTGGGCGGATGGCGCAGATCTGCTGATCGACTGTGAACGCGACGCTGCTGGCGCACTGGCAAAGCGTCTGGCTATATACAAATTGCGTCGGCCGATCACGATCACGCGTGAGGAAAATCTTTGTGTACACTGGGCAATCGATAGCGATCAGGGAGTTCCCGACCCACGCTTGGCGGCGCTTGGACGGCGCTGGATTGCGCCCGCGAGTGGCGAAACTGGCGCCGCAGAATTGTGGCGCGCTCATCGCCTCGCGCTTGGTATCGTCGAAGGCGTGGTCGAACTGGGTATCGACAAGACGCTCTGGCTCGAATGCAATGCTCGCGAACAGAATGGCGTGAGCTTTACCAAGGGTTGCTATATCGGACAGGAGAACACAGCGCGGATGCATCATCGCGACAAGGTCAATCGCAAGCTGGTCGTCGAACCTGCCGCTGCAGAAAACCAGAATGTTCGCGCGGTCTATCCCGAACTTGGACTGGCTGTGGTCGTCGCGCGGCCGGGCTAGGCCTTACTTCCCGCGCTTCTTGCGGTGGGTTTCGAGATCAAGCACCGCACTTTCTGCACCTTCGGGGAGCAATCCCATTCGTCGCGCCACTTCCTGATAGGCTTCAACTTCACCACCCATGTCCCGGCGGAAGCGGTCCTTGTCGAGCTTCTCGTTGGTTGCGATATCCCAAAGGCGACAGCCATCCGGGCTGATCTCGTCGGCAAGGATCACGCGCGCGAAGTCGTTTTCCCAAATCCGTCCGAACTCGAGCTTGAAGTCCACCAGTCGAATGCCGATTCCGGCAAACATGCCCGACATGAAATCGTTGATGCGGATCGCCATGTCGGAAATATCGTGCATTTCCTCCTGCGTCGCCCAGCCGAAACAGGCGATGTGCTCGTCGGTAATCAAGGGATCGCCGAGCGCATCATCCTTGTAATAATATTCAAGGATCGTGCGCGGAAGCTGTTCGCCCTCCTCTATCCCGAGCCGCTTCGAAAGCGAGCCGGCCGCGACGTTGCGCACGACGACTTCGATCGGGATGATCTCCACCTGACGCACCAGTTGTTCGCGCATGTTGAGGCGCTTGATGAAGTGATGCGGGATACCGATATGGCCGAGCAGCGTGAAAACATGCTCCGAAATGCGGTTGTTGATCACGCCCTTGCCGTTGATCGTGCCCTTTTTCTGGGCATTGAACGCAGTCGCATCATCCTTGAAGTACTGGATCAGCGTGCCCGGCTCGGGTCCTTCGTAAAGGATCTTGGCCTTGCCTTCGTAAATCTGGCGGCGGCGGTTCATGCACGGGCCTTTCAAATGAGCAAAGCCCCGGAAGGCGGTTTTCCACAATGGATACCGGGCTGCCGGGGCCTAAGCCCAACATAGGCTAATAACGCTGGCAAGGGCAAGCGCGCTCAAGCACCAATTCATAGATGGAGAACTGGCACTCCAACAAATTGTGGTCGCACCTTGAGGGAAGCGCGTGCGCGGACTTGCTGGCAAAGCGGAATCAAAGATCAGTGCATTCGCAATCGGTGCGCTCAATTTTCCAAGGTGCGTCAAGGGTCAGCGCGTGGAGCCGATCCAGTCCTTTGATGATGCTGGCAAATAGACCGGCAACACTTTCACTGAACGCTTGACGATTCTCGGCCCATTCCTTGCTTTCGAAATCATTTTGCATGTCTGGAATCCTTTCGTTTTCAATGATTGTCGGATGAAGCTTGCCGGGCCTCAATGCCAACAAATCGTTGGACACCATTCATAAGCACACCTTATGATGATCTATGCGCGCTATTCCACCACTGTCTGCCGTAAGAGTATTTGAATCCGCGGCTCGTCATGGGAATTTTACGCGCGCGGCAACCGAGCTTGGTATGACGCAAGCGGCCGTAAGCTATCAGGTGAAATTGTTGGAAGGGCGCTTGGGCACTAACCTCTTCCTGCGCCACAAAGGCCGCTTGTCACTCACCGAAACTGGCCGCCGGATTGCGCCGCTTGTCAGTGAAAGCTTTGACACGCTTGATCGCGCGTTCCGGTTGGCGCGGGCTGAAGATGATCGCGTGCTGACAATCAGTACCTTCCAGAGTTTTGCAACCAACTGGCTGGCTGCACGCATTGGCGGCTTTCAGATTGCGCGGCCACATTTGGCCGTCCGCTTGAGGTCAGACGATCACTATGTCGATTTTGCCTCTGAGGATGTGGATGTCGCTATCCGCAATGGAAGTGGAGCCTGGCCTGGTCTCGCTGCCCATTTCTTGATGCGTGTGGCCATCCAGCCGCTGGCTAGTCCTGAATTCATTGCGCATAACGCGCCGGTTGAATCCCCGAGCGACGTCATGCGGCTCCAGCGCTTGAGCCCCGACGATTGGTGGTGGAATCGGTGGCTGACAGAGTCAGGCGGCGTCCCAGACGAGGGGCAAACCGCTCCCGGCATCCGGCTTGATTCTCAAAATATGGAGGGCAATGCAGCGATCGCCGGACATGGAGTCGCGATCCTCAATGCTTTGATGTGGCAGAATGAGATTGAAAGCGGTCGCCTTGTTCCACTTGGCCCATTCGTGGTTGCGAGCCACAGTTTCTGGCTGGCTTATCCCGAACATCGTCGTCATTCTCCAAAGATAAAGGCCTTCCGGACCTGGCTCGACGAAGTGATCGCGATCGCGGCGAGGGACCAGCCCGCCATATTGTTCAAACAGCCGGACGATCAGTGAAAGTGAGGTTCAGATGAATGACATTGCCAGCATCCTGACCGCCATATCAGTGGAAATGGACGCTGCGAAGGAGCGCGGCACCGTCGCCAACTATATTCCCAGTCTCGGCAAGGTGGACCCGAAACATTTTGGCATTGCGGTTGTCGATGAAGACAATGCGGTTTTTACGGCAGGCGATGCGGATGTCCCATTTTCAATTCAAAGCGTCTCCAAGGTCTTTACCCTGACAATGGCGCTCCAAAAGCATGGCGACGAGCTATGGAAGCGTGTCGGGCGAGAGCCGTCCGGCTCGGCATTCAACTCGATTGTCCAGCTTGAAAACGAGGGCGGTATCCCGCGCAATCCGTTCATCAACGCCGGGGCTCTCGTTGTCAGCGATGTCGTTCTTGCCGAAGCCGATGCGCGGTCGGCCATTGGTGATGTGCTCCGCTTCGTGCGGATGCTGGCGAGCGATGACAGCATTACGATCGACAGTGAGGTCGCCAATTCGGAGGCCGCTACAGGCTTCAGAAATGTTGCGCTGGCCAACTACATGAAGAGCTTCGGCAATATGGACCCTTATGTGGAAGGCGCCCTCAAGCTCTACTTCCATCAGTGCGCGCTTTCGCTCTCCTGCCGCCAGCTCGCAATGGCTGGTCGTTACCTGATGCACGATGGCAGGCATCCCGACACGGATGAAGCGATCGTCTCCCCGCTACTCGCCCGGCGGATCAATGCGCTGATGCTGATGTGCGGCCATTATGACGGTTCGGGCGAGTTTGCCTTCCGCGTAGGCATTCCCGGCAAGTCTGGTGTTGGCGGAGGTATCCTCGCAATCGTACCCGGAAAGGCCAGCATCGCGGTCTGGTCGCCCGGGCTCAACACGCGCGGAAACTCCAAACTCGGCACCCGCGCGCTCGAGCGGCTGGCAGAGGCGACCGGCTGGTCGGTGTTCATGTCGACGCACAAAAAATTGTAGGCCCTAGTCTTGATTGCGGTTTTCAGGATCAAGAACATCGCCTAATGTCTGCAATTGAAATCGAACGACCGGAGGTTTCGTCAATGATCATCGAACCGTTCGCCAAGGGTGGGTGCAAATCCTATCTGGTAAGTTGCGAACGGTCTGGTGAATCGATCCTCATCGACCCCGAGATTCACTTGATTGAGCGCTACCGAAGCGCGATCGCGCGTGAGGGGCGGTCGCTGTCCTATCTTGTCGATACGCATACCCATGCAGATCATTTCTCGGCAGCGCGGCAATTGGGCGAAATGCTTGACGTGCCTGTTGTCCTGCATCGATTAAGCCCGGCACCCTTTGCCGACATGCGGCTCGATGACTGCGAAATGCTTGTCGCAGGGGACGTGCGTCTTGTTGCGATGCATACCCCGGGACATACGCGTGACTCGATGTCGCTCATGGCGGGAGATGCCCTTTTCTCCGGTGATACGCTGCTGATCGGCGGCACTGGACGAACTGATTTGCCAACCGGCGACCCCGAAGCACTCTATGACAGCTTGTTCGGACGTTTGCTCAAGCTCGACCGGTCGGTGCGCGTGTTTCCAGGGCATGATTATCACGATAGGACGGAATCAACGATTGGTGATGAAATCGATAAAAATCCCCGCTTGCAGAAATCGGATCGTACCGAATTTGTGACAATGATGCGCGAACTGAACCTTGCGGCGCCCGATCATCTGACTGAAGCACTGCGCACGAACATGAGCGGTGGCATAACGGTTGAGCAATTGCTCGTGAATGCGGCCCATACCGTTCCCTTCATGTCGCTTGAGGAACTGCAACTCCAGCTTTCAAAGCGGGCGAATGATTTCATCGTCCTCGATGTGCGGGAGAGGGATGCGTTCGAAAAAGGACATATTCCTGACGCGATCCATCTGGCGCGGGGGCAGCTTGAGCTGCGCGTCAACGAATTGTTTCCAAACCCTACAGTGCGTATCCTGACCTGCTGTGAGTTCGGCAAGATATCCACACTTGCGGCCGCAACGCTGAAGCAGTTGGGCTTCAGGCGCGCGGTCGCGCTTGATGGCGGCATGAAGGCCTGGAGGGATGCGGGCTTTGCAATCGCATCGGTCAAATAGGGTTTCGTCGATCAAGACATTGTCGCACATATACTGATCGCCTAGGGGCGCTGCATGTCCGAACTCATCGATCCGCCTCTCACCCCCGGCGACGCCACTGATACCCCGTTCGATACCGCGTTGTCCGAGCGCTATCTTGTCTATGCGCTCTCGACGATCACCGCGCGTTCATTGCCCGATCTGCGCGATGGGTTGAAGCCGGTGCACCGGCGTTTGCTCTGGGCAATGCGTTTGCTCAAGCTGGACCCGGGTAGTGCATATAAGAAGTCTGCCCGCGTAGTTGGCGACGTCATCGGCAAATATCATCCGCATGGCGACCAGTCGGTTTATGACGCGATGGTACGTCTCGCCCAGAGTTTCGCCCTTCGCTATCCGCTGGTCGACGGGCAGGGCAATTTCGGCAATATCGATGGCGACAACGCTGCGGCCTATCGCTATACGGAAGCGCGGCTCACGGCGTCTGCAATCTCGCTGATGGCAGGCCTTGATGACGGTACGGTCGAATTCAAACCCACCTATAACGGAGAGGAAGAGGAGCCGGAGATATTTCCTGGCCTCTTCCCCAATCTGCTTGCGAATGGTGCGAGCGGAATTGCAGTGGGGATGGCGACGAGCATTCCTCCGCACAATGTCGCGGAAATCATCGATGCCGCGACGCTCCTGATCGAGAATCCCGGCGTGGAGGATGCGGCACTTCTCGAGTTCGTCAAGGGCCCCGACTTGCCGACCGGCGGCCAGATCATCGATAGCGCTGCGTCCATTGCGGAAGCCTATGCCACCGGCAGGGGATCTTTTCGCGTCCGCTCGCGCTGGCACGTCGAGGATCTTGGGCGCGGAACCTGGGTCGCGGTCATCACCGAAATTCCGTATCAGGTCCAGAAGGGCAAGCTGATCGAGGCAATTGCGGCGATCATCAACGACAAAAAGCTGCCGATCCTGGCCGACGTCCGCGATGAGTCCGATGAGGCAATCCGAATCATCATCGAGCCGAAGAGCCGCGCAGTAGACGCCGACGTGCTGATGGAAAGCCTGTTCAAACTCTCCGAGCTTGAAGTCCGTGTATCGCTCAACATGAATGTGCTCGATGCCGATCGTACACCGCGCGTGCTGTCGCTCAAGGATGTGTTGATCCGCTGGATCCGCCACCAGATCGAAGTGCTGGTCAAGTGCGCGCAGCACCGGCTTGGCAAGATCGATGACCGGATCGAACTGCTCGACGGATACCTGATTGCCTATCTCAACCTTGACCGGGTGATCGAGATCATCCGCACCGAGGATGAACCAAAACCGCTCATGATTGCGGAGTTTGGCCTAAACGATCGGCAGGCTGAAGCGATTCTCAATATGCGGTTGCGTTCGTTGCGCCGCCTTGAGGAATTCGAGATCAAGACCGAGAGGGGCAAGCTCGCCGATGAACGCGAAGGGCTGGTCTTGCTGATCGAAAGCCCTACGCGCCAGAAGACCAAGCTCAGGAAGGATCTTGCGGCGCTCCGCGTCACTTATGGTCCGGACACGGAAATCGGCAAGCGTCGCACCTTGGTTGCCGAAGCAGCGCCGGCCAAGGATATCCCGCTCGAAGCAATGATCGAGCGGGAACCGATCACGGTAATCATGTCGCTCCGTGGCTGGGTGCGCGCGATGAAAGGCCATGTCGCACTCGATGCTGCCGAGGCTTTGAAGTTCAAGGACGGGGACGGCGCTGCCTTCGCGTTCCACGCCCAGACGACCGACAAGATCCTGCTCGCGGCTGAGGATGGCCGCTTCTTTACACTTGCCGCAGATAAACTCCCCGGCGGGCGTGGTTTTGGCGAACCCGTGCGACTGATGATCGACTTGCCAGACGGGATCGGTATTGTGAACCTGTTCCCGGCGAAGACCGAACAGCGGATCCTGCACGCCGCGTCGGATGGCAAGGGCTTTATC
>JANNLW010000022.1:0-15107 GCA_031397145.1 Sphingomonadales bacterium
CGACGGCGGTGATTTTGCGATTGTGGTCCGGCTGGACGCGATCACAGCGGCGGATCTGACCACTGAGGCACTGGTTGCCGAGCGGGCGCAGATCAACGAACAGGTGGCCCAAAGCATCGCGCAGGATATCATGGCCGCCTATGCCGGTGCGGTGCAGGAACGCACCGACGTCAGCATTGATGACGCCGCCGTGGCGGGCGTCAACGCCCAGTTTCAATAAGGCAGCGGCATGGCACTGGCCCCGGATTATGACGCCTTTCGCACGGGTTACGAGGCGGGCTTAAACCAGATCGTCTATACCCGTCTGGCCGCCGACCTTGATACGCCGGTGTCGCTCATGCTGAAATTGGCGGGGGCCGGGCGCAATGCCTTCATGCTGGAAAGCGTCACCGGGGGCGAGGTGCGCGGCCGCTATTCGATCATCGGGATGAACCCCGATCTGATCTGGGATTGCCGTGGCACCACCAGCCGCCTGAACCGCGCCGCCCGCTACGATGACGATGCCTGCACCGTGCTCGACGGCGATCCGTTGACCACGTTGCGCGCACTTTTGGCCGAAAGCCGGATCGAGTTGCCCGATGGTCTGCCCGGGGCCTGCGCCGGTCTGTTCGGCTATCTCGGCTACGACATGATCCGGTTGGTCGAACATCTGCCCGATGTGAATCCCGACCCCTTGGGTCTGCCCGATGCCGTGCTGCTGCGCCCCTCGGTCGTGGCGGTACTCGACGGGGTGAAGGGCGATGTGATCCTTGTCGCTCCGGCCTGGGTTTCGTCGGGCCTCAATGCCAAAGCCGCCTATGCGCAGGCCGCCGAACGGGTGATGGACGCACAGCGGGCGCTGGAACGGGCAGTACCACAGGACGCCCGGGCCCTGGGTCAGCCGCATACGGCAGCAGAACCGGTGTCGAATTTTACCCATGCCGCCTATCTGGCTGCCGTCGAAAAGGCCAAGGATTACATCCGCGCCGGTGACATCTTTCAGGTCGTCCCGGCGCAGCGCTGGACGCAGGACTTCCATGAGCCTCCGTTCGCACTTTATCGTTCATTACGAAGGACTAACCCATCGCCCTTCATGTTCTACTTTAACTTCGGCGGGTTTCAGGTGATCGGCGCGTCGCCCGAGATTCTGGTGCGGGTGTTTGGCAATCAAATCACCATCCGACCGATTGCAGGCACCCGGCCACGCGGCGAGACCCCCGAGCAGGACAAGGCCAATGAGCTGGAGCTGCTGGCCGATGCCAAAGAGCGCGCCGAGCATCTGATGCTCCTCGATCTCGGCCGCAACGATGTTGGGCGCGTGGCCGAGGCGGGCAGCGTGACAGTGACGGACAGTTACACTGTCGAATTCTACAGCCATGTCATGCACATCGTCTCCAACGTCGTCGGTCGGCTTGCGCCGGACAAGGACGCGCTCGATGCTTTGTTCGCGGGCTTCCCCGCGGGTACGGTTTCCGGCGCTCCCAAAGTCCGCGCTTGCGAGATCATCGCCGAACTCGAACCCGAAACACGCGGCGCCTATGCAGGCGGCGTCGGCTATTTCAGCCCGAACGGAAATATGGATAGCTGCATCGTGCTGCGGACCGCCGTGGTGAAAGACGGTGTCATGCACGTGCAGGCAGGGGCGGGAATCGTGGCGGACAGCAACCCCGAATACGAACAACGCGAATGCGAAGCCAAGGCCGGGGCGCTGATGGCCGCTGCACGGGAAGCGGTGCGAGTTGCCGGAGAAGCCGGGTTCGGGCAATAGCTTGCCCCACCCCGTCGCCCCTGCGCAGGTGCGACGGGTGGTTCCCTTCCAGCCAAACAGGCTATAGCATGCCGATCATGCGCAATATCCTCACCCCGCTGATTGCGGCCTTCGCCCTTTTCGCCACTCCGGCCTTCGCTGAAACCTGGCCATCAACGGATGGTGAGGTGGTGCTGAAGAATTTCACCTTCACATCCGGCGAAAAACTGCCCGAAGTGAGGATGCACTTCACCACGCTCGGCAGCCCGCACAAAAACAGCAAGGGTGAGATCGACAATGCGATTATGGTGCTTCACGGTACCGGCGGCTCGGGCAAGCAATTCCTCCAGCCGCAATTCGCCGATGAGCTTTACGGCCCCGGCCAGCCGTTCGACATCGCCAAATTCTACATCATCCTGCCCGACAGCATTGGCCATGGCGGCTCCTCCAAGCCCAGCGACGGGATGCGGATGGCCTTCCCCAAATATGACTATGACGACATGGTCCGCGGACAATACCGGCTTCTGACCGAGGGGTTAGGCGTCAAAAACCTCAAACTCATCCTCGGTACATCGATGGGCTGCATGCATGCCTTCGTTTGGGGTGAGACGCATCCCGGTTTTGCCGAACGCCTCGCCCCCTTCGCCTGCAACGCGTCCGAAATCGCCGGGCGCAACCGCATGTGGCGCAAGATGTCGATCGACGCGATCAAGGCCGACCCGGCGTGGAACGGCGGGAACTATACCGAACAGCCCGCCTCCGGCCTGCGGACCCATGTCGACCTGGGCGTTATTGCAGGGGGCAATGCTGTGGGGCTTCAGGCGCTCTATCCGACGCGATTGCAGGCCGAGGCGGCGCTGGATACCGCCTTCGCAGCGCGCGGAAAAGGCGTGGATGCCAACAATGCGATCTACCAGCTCGATGCTTCGCGGAACTATAATCCGGAGCCGAGCCTCGAAAAGATCACCGTTCCCGTCCTCTGGATCAATTCGGCCGACGATTTTATCAATCCGCCCGGCCTCGGCATGGCCGAAAAGGCGGCGAAGCGCATGCCACGCGCACGGTTCATCCTGATCCCGGAAAGCGCCGAGACCAAGGGCCACGGCACGCATACCTGGGCGAAATTCTGGAAGGCGGATTTGGCAAAGCTGATGGCAGATTAGCTTCACACTTTCCCGACCGGCTCCAAGCCGCTAGGGCCTGCGCCATGATCCTTGTCATCGACAATTATGACAGCTTTACTTGGAACCTTGTCCATTACCTGATGGAATTGGGGGCGGAGGTGGAGGTCGTGCGCAACGATGCGATTTCTGCGGGGCAGGCGATCACTTCGGGCGCGGAGGCCTTCCTGATCTCTCCCGGCCCCTGCACGCCCAATGAGGCGGGCATCAGTCTCGAACTCGTTGCGGCCTGCGCTGAGGCGGGCAAGCCGCTTCTGGGCGTCTGCCTTGGTCACCAGTCGATCGGCCAGCATTTTGGTGGCCGTGTTGTCCGCGGCGGATTGATGCACGGGAAGACGTCGCCAGTAACGCATGACAGCAGCGGGCTGTTCGCCAGGCTCCCGTCACCTTTTACCGCGACACGCTATCACAGCCTTGTCGTCGAGGATATTCCAGCCGACCTGATCGTCAACGCAACCAGCGATGACGGCCACATCATGGGATTCCGACATACGGTGCTTCCCATTCACGGCGTCCAGTTTCACCCGGAAAGCATCGCGACCGAACACGGCCATGCCATGCTCGCCAACTTCATGGCGCTGGCGGGGATGAAGGTGAAGGAACGGGCGTGACCGTCGCTGAGGCCGAAACGCTGTTCGGGCGCATGCTCGATGGCGGCATGAGCGACTCTATGATTGTCGAGACACTCGTCGAAATCGCCGATCGCGGTGAAACCGTCGAAGAGATCGTCGGCGCAGCGCGTGCGATGCGTGCGCGCATGATCCGGGTCGTCGCGCCTGAAAACGCCATCGATGTCTGCGGCACCGGCGGCGATGGCCAGCACAGCCTCAACGTTTCGACCGCTGTTGCAATCATCGTCGCAGCCTGCGGCGTTCCGGTCGCCAAGCATGGCAATCGCGCCGCCTCTTCCAAAGCGGGTGGTGCAGACACCCTCGAAGCCTTGGGCCTCAACCTTGACCGTGCGAGCGAAACAGCGGAGGCGACCCTTACCGATCTCGGCATCGCCTTCCTCTTCGCGCAGAAACACCACCCCGTACTCGCGCAGATCGCCCCGATCCGCAAGAACCTTGGCCGCCGCACAATCTTCAATCTGCTTGGGCCTCTGTGCAATCCGGCGGGAGTGACGCGGCAGCTTGTCGGGGTGCCCACTCCCGCACTGATCCCGCTTTATACCGAAGCAATGCGCCAGCTGGGCACGACCCGCGCGATGATCGTTTCGGGCGAAGAGGGCCTCGACGAACTATCGATCAGCGGGATCAGCCGGTTCGCGTCGATTGGGCTCAACCTTGGCCATGACATCATCGCCCCCGAAGGCACCGGCCTGCCCCGCCATCCGCTGGTTGCGATAAAAGGCGGGGACGCTCATTTTAACGCTGCCGCGCTCCGCCGCCTGCTTGATGGCGAACCCGGGGCCTATCGCGACGCCGTCCTCCTTAACGCAGCAGCGGCGCTGATCGTCGCAGGTGAAGCCCGCGACGGTGAAGACGGCGTCGAAGAAGCCGCCGAAGCCATTGACAAGGGCCTTGCCAACGCCCTGCTCAACTGCTGGATCGCGTTCTGATGGCAAACAAGCTGGACGAGATCTGCGCCACCAAGTTCATCGAAGTGGCAGAACGACAGAAGCGGCATTCGCTTTCCGATCTCGACGGGCTGGCAGCGGCCCAGAGCGCACCGCGCGGCTTTCGTTCGGCGCTCGATGCCAAGGCGAAAACGGGTTTCGGCCTGATCGCCGAAATCAAGAAAGCCAGCCCGTCCAAAGGATTGATCCGCGCCGACTTTCGCCCCGCCGATCATGCGCGCGCCTATGAAGCGGGCGGCGCAGCCTGCCTCTCGGTCCTGACCGACGCGCCCTATTTCCAGGGGTATGAGGACTATCTGGTCGCCGCGCGGGCGGCCTGCGCCCTTCCGGTCTTGCGCAAGGACTTCATGATCGATCCCTGGCAGGTCGCCGAAGCGCGGGCCATTGGTTCCGATGCGATCCTTATCATTGTCGCAGCACTTGGAGACTCCCAAATGCACGAGATTGAGGCTGCGGCCATCGAGCGGGGAATGGATGTGTTGGTCGAGACCCACGACGCCGAAGAGCTTGAGCGCGCACTCTTGCTTGAATCACGGCTGATTGGAGTGAACAATCGCAATTTGAAGGATTTCACCGTCGATTTTTCGCGAACCTATGAACTGGTTGGGCAGGCACCGCAGGATTGCACTTTTGTTGCGGAGAGCGGATTGTCCAGCCATGCTGACCTTTTGGCAATGTCTCGACATGGGGTGCGCTGTTTTCTTGTCGGCGAAAGCCTGATGCAGTCCCCGGATGTTGAGGCCGCAACCCGCACCCTGCTGGAGGGCGAATGACACAATTGACGCATATCGATGAAAGCGGCGCTGCACGGATGGTCGACGTTTCGGGCAAGGCCGTTACGGCTCGCGAAGCGATCGCGACAGGAATCGTCACGATGAATGCAGAGGCCTTGGCGGCCATCAAGGCCGATCAGGTTGCCAAGGGCGATGTCCTTGCGGTTGCGCGGATTGCGGGGATACAGGCAGCCAAGCGGACCAGTGAGCTCATTCCGCTATGCCATCCCCTTGGGCTATCGAGCGTTACGATCACATTCGAGAGTCTCGAGAACGGTCTGCGCTCAACAGCAGTCGCACGAACGTCGGGCCAAACGGGCGTTGAAATGGAAGCAATGACCGCAACTGCGGTTGCGCTCCTGACCATCTATGACATGGCAAAAGCGATCGACAAGGCCATGATAATCGGTGAAATCCACCTCCTGTCAAAGAGTGGCGGAAAATCGGGCGATTGGCGCGCGCCATGATCTCGCTCGAAGAGGCCCAAGCGCAATTGCTCGCCCTTGTGACGCCGTTGCCAATCGAAACCCGTCCGTTGATCGAAGCTGCCGGACGCTGGGCTGCGGCAGACATAGTATCCCGGCGGACTCAGCCGGCACGTGCGCTCTCGGCAATGGATGGTTATGCGGTTGCCTTTGGCGACATCGGACCGTTGAAGGTAATCGGTGAATCGGCGGCTGGCAGGCCGTTTCAGGGTTGGGTTCAGATCGGCGAGGCCGTCCGAATTTTTACCGGCGCTGCACTTCCCAGCGGCACTGACACGATTGTTATCCAAGAGAATGTGACACGGCAAGGCGACACAATTGGTTTCGATTCCGACGCCGCCTCCCCCTGTGGGCAGCATGTCAGGCAAGCAGGCTCAGATTTTCGGACGGGAGACCTACTGATACGAAACGGCGAGCGCCTTACGCCGGCAAGAATTGCACTCGCAGCAAGCGGCGGACATGGAAGCATCGCTGTTCGTCGAATGCCGCGAATTGCTCTGATCGCGACTGGCGATGAACTTGTACCGCCCGGCAGCGAAGCGGGCGATGACCTTCTGCCCGAGTCCAACACGGTCATGCTGGCGTCAATGTTTTCTGATTTACCCTGTGATATCAATATAATCGGCATTATTCCTGACAATCTTTCGATGATAGTGGCTGCGATCCAAAGCGCAGATGCTGACCTCTTGATCACGATGGGCGGCGCATCAGTTGGCGATCATGACCTGGTCAAGCCCGCGCTTGAACACTGTGGCGCTTTGCTCGATTTCTGGAAAGTCGCAATGCGCCCGGGAAAGCCGGTCATGGCAGGAAAGCTGGGCAAAATGGTGGTGGTTGGCCTCCCCGGCAATCCTGTCTCGGCTTTTGTGACCGCTCTGCTCTTCGCCAAGCCAGCTGCGGCAGCCTTTGCAGGTGCAAGTACCCCTTTTCCTGACAGTATCCCGATGCGCCTCGCCGCTCCTGTTGCCGCCAATGGAAACCGCGTCGATCATCTGCGCGCAACGATGACAAAAGATGGAGTTCTTCCCGTGGGCCCGAATGACAGTTCTGCAATGGGCGGACTTGCGGCCGCAGACTGCCTGATCATCCGCCCTCCCAATGCACAGCCGCTTGCAATTGGTGACGATGTCACGGTGCTCACGCTGAAATAATTTTTGCGAACCTATAGTGAACATTATCGCTTGACGCCCCGTTGCGCTGTGCCTAAAAGTTCCACGTTCGTTCCATTATTGGAGGCATTGAGATGCTGACCCGCAAACAACATGAGCTTCTTTGTTTTATCCATGATCGGCTATCAGAAACCGGCGTTTCGCCGTCGTTCGAGGAAATGAAGGAAGCGCTGGACCTCAAGTCCAAATCGGGAGTTCATCGCTTGATTTCCGCTCTGGAGGAACGCGGCTTTATCCGCCGTCTGCCCAATCGTGCGCGCGCGCTTGAAGTGGTCCGCATGCCCGAACGTAGCGGCGAATCCAGACCTGTTTCATCAACGAATGTCGTCAACCTTACGCCAAAATCCATGGCGCCCAAAGGCGTCCCGATGGCAGCGAACGACGTGTTTGAAATTCCCCTGCATGGCCGGATTGCTGCCGGCATGCCAATAGAGGCGCTTGAAGGACAATCGATGCTGGCTGTGCCGGCAGCGCTTCTTGGCTCGGGCGAACATTATGCACTTGAGGTATCCGGGGACTCGATGGTTGAGGCTGGCATTCTCGATGGCGACTATGCACTCATCCGAAAGGCAGACAGCGCGCGCGAAGGCGAAATCATTGTGGCTCTCGTCGACGATAATGAGGCAACTCTCAAATATTTCCGCCGCGAAGGGTCAATGATCCGCCTCGATCCTGCGAACCGGGCCTACCAGCCACAACGCTATGCGCCGAACCAGGTACGCGTGCAGGGTCTGCTCGCGGGACTTTTGCGGCGCTACTGATCGTTTGTCTTCCCTTTTTCCAGGGATGGTCATCCCGTAGGTGAAAGACGCTTTCGACCTGCGGGGCGGAAAGATTGATTGCAAGTCCGCCCGTTTTTAAAAGAAAGGCCTTGTCCAGCTTCAGCCAGCGCGGCTTGCAACCGCGCGGCAAGTACCGATCACTCACAATAATATCAACAGAACGACACGTCTCGGCAAATGCCACCCATGGCAGCCGATAGGGGCTTCTTGTTGCTGCAATCCGCCAACTTCGTCCGCCGCGATTGAGAGTAGCAAGGCACAGGTCACGCCCACATCGCGCACCGTGCGCAAAGTCCAAATCAATCGGAGGGTCAAGTTCGCCCGAACGCTCCGCAAGCAGACCACGCATATAGTCACCCGTCCTTGTACGCAGAAGCGCCACCTTTCCGTCGTTTCCACGTAAAGCCAAATGACGGCCATCCCCCGTGACGAGCAAGTCCGGAGCCGGAGTCGCCATCGACACGACAATCCCGGAGACGAAAGGAACAAGGCCGAACCAGCGCGGGCGAGTGCGCCAGAGCAAAATCCAAAGCGCTCCGCCAAGCACGGCTGCAAAAGCGGGGGTTGGAATGGATGGCAAGGTCATGACGGCGCCCGGCAAAGACGCAACATGTCTGGCAATCCAGAGCAGAAATTCGAGACTTATGCCTGTCGCCCACCAAAATGGTGCACCCAGACCGATCGCATCGAGCAACAGCGCCGATGCCTCTAGCGGCATCACAATGAATGTCGTCAGAGGTATGGCAACAATGTTGGCAAGAGCGCCATAAAGGCCCGATTTGTGAAAATGGTAAAGGGCAATGGGTGCGAGCATCAATTCGACCACGACACCTGTCAGCAACAATGAGGTCAGCGAGCGTGCGAGCCGCATGATCAAAGCGTCATCGCGCCGCATCAATGCCGCCTGAATACGAGGATGCTCGTGGAGCGCCACAATCGCGGTAATAGCAGCAAAACTTAGCTGGAAACTTGCCCCGACCAGGACTTCCGGCCAAATTAGAAGCACGATGAGTGCACCAGTGGCAACCAGTCGCAATGTCAGGGCTTCACGACCCAGGGCGAGGCCGATCAGGACAAGCAATGCCGCGATGCATGAACGAATCGTCGGCACCTCCGCTCCGGTAAGCAAGGTGTAACCTATGCCGGCCAGAGCCCCGATGCCGGCAGAAACAATGACCAGAGGCGCGCGAAGTGCCAGCCAGGGGCTCAGCGCCAGAAGTCGCAAGGCCATAAACATCGCCGCTGCTACAACGGCCGTAATATGAAGCCCGCTGATCGAAAGAAGATGGGTCAGGCCGCTTGCGCGCATGGCATCCTCGTCTTCTGGTGCGATGCCGCCGCGATCGCCGGTTGCAAAGGCCGCAGCGATTCCACCGGCGCTCCCATCCAGCCGTTCCCGAACATGGGCTGTAATTCGGGCTCGCAGCGATTGGCCGTCGTTGGGGATGGGCCCGACACGCCGAAGCTTGTCGAGTGCCTTTCCGGTTCCGCCTATTCGCTGAAACCAGGCCGCGCGGGCAAAATCATACCCGCCCGGCACCGCAGCATCTGGCGGTGCAACAAGCCGGGCTCGAACCACAATCTGTTCCCCTTCGATCAAGTCGACCAGAGATTTATCGCTATCGACTGAAACCCTTACATACGGGGGCAGATTCCCGTGCGAACCGGTGGCAAGAAGCAGGCGAACGCCATTGCGCTGCGGCTGGGCATCAATCCTCTCAATCCGTGCAATGAATATCGCAATTGTCGGACGTTCTATCCGCGATTCCGCAACCCATTCGCTTCGAAGCCAGATCAGTCCACAGCCACTGGCCAAACAGAGTCCCGCCCAGAAGGCCGACCGCGCAATCCGGCGCTTGAAGCCAAATGAAACCCCCGCAAACATGGCACCCAATCCGGTGATCATGATCGCGATCCAGGCGTCGCGGGTTGAAGTCGCAAACCATAATCCTATCCCCGTCCCAAACATCACGGGCATCCAGAGCGCAAGCTGGTCTCGTTCGACTTCAAGCCAGAGTTCGAGCTGTTCGATCGTTTGACCCATGCCCCTTTGAAGCCATGCGATTGGCATGCTAGGGGCGCTGCTTGTTATAGCAGTGATGGAGTTCGACCGGGTGAGCGCAAGTACGGCAAATTCGGGGGTTGTCACACGATTTGCGCCGTCGCCGACCGGATTCCTGCATATCGGAGGTGCGCGTACGGCGCTCTTCAACTGGTTGTTTGCCCGGCACCACGGTGGAAAATTCCTGTTACGTATTGAAGATACAGATCGCGCGCGCTCAACAGATGCAGCGATCGAGGCTATCCTCGATGGAATGCAGTGGCTGGGGCTAAACTGGGACGGAGAAACCGTTTTCCAGTTTACTCGCGCCAAACGCCATGCCGAGATTGCGCATTATTTGCTCGAAACCGGCCATGCCTATCGCTGCTTTGCCACATCGGACGAACTGGAAGCAATGCGTCAGGCACAGCGCGCCGCCAAACAACCGATGCGCTATGACGGCCGATGGCGTGATCGAGATCCATCCGAGGCGCCAGCAGGCGCGCCCTTCGTTGTCCGTCTGAAAGCGCCCCAGACCGGGAGCGTCACGATCGAAGACCGTGTGCAGGGCCCGGTAACGGTCAACAATGAGGAACTGGACGATTTTGTCCTGCTGCGCTCCGATGGCAATCCAACCTATATGCTTTCGGTTGTCGTTGACGATCATGACATGGGCATCACGCATGTGATCCGCGGCGACGACCATCTGAACAATGCATTTCGCCAACTTGCCCTTATTCGGGCCATGGGCTGGCAGGAACCGGTCTACGCCCATGTTCCGCTGATCCACGGACAGGACGGAGCAAAGCTTTCGAAGCGACACGGAGCGCTCGGCGTCGATGCCTATCGTGACGAAATGGGATATCTGCCTGAAGCGATAGACAATTATCTGCTTCGTCTCGGCTGGGGCCATGGCGATGACGAAATCATCAACCGTGATCAGGCTATTGAATGGTTCGATCTGGAAGCTGTCGGACGCTCGCCATCCCGCTTCGATTTCAAAAAGCTGGAAAACCTCAATGGCCACTACATCCGCGAGGCGGATGATTCGCGGTTGGCGGGAATCGTGCAGCCATTGATCGAGACCAAGATCGAGCGTGTATTAAGGGAGTCCGAGCAACAGACGCTTGTTGCTGCAATGGCGTCATTGAAGCCGCGCGCCAAGTCGACGTTAGGGCTTGCTGACGGGGCCTTGTTCCTCTTCGAACAAAGGCCGCTGGCTCTCGACGAAGCCGCAAAAGCTCTGCTAGAGGGTGATGCCGCACATTTGCTCGAGTCCGTCTCGAGTGCGATTGGCAGCAGTTCAGAATGGGACGAAGCCGCGCTTGAGACTGCGGTGCGTCAAGTAGCGGAAGATGCCGGATTGGGCCTTGGCAAGGTTGCCCAGCCATTGCGGGCTGCGCTCACTGGTCGCACGACCTCGCCTGGAATATTCGACGTGCTGCTCCTTCTGGGACGCGAAGAGTCGTTGGCACGTATTGATGATGCTATGGCCAAAGTGGCCTGATTGAGGAAGGAACAAAAATGGGCGATTCGAGCGCAACGGTAACCCTCAACGGCAAGGAAGTATCCTGCCCCGTGCGAACCGGAAGCGTTGGCCCCGCTGTCATCGACATCCGCAAACTCTATGCGCAAACCGGCGCTTTCACTTTCGATCCCGGCTTTACGTCGACCGCCAGTTGCGATTCGGCGATCACCTATATTGACGGCGACGAAGGTGTGCTCCTGCATCGCGGCTACCCGATCGGTCAGCTGGCCGAGCATTCGAGCTTTATGGAAGTTTCCTATGTTCTCCTGAATGGTGATCTGCCTAACAAGGACGCACTCGACAAGTTCAGCTACACAATTTCCCGCCATACGATGCTTCATGAACAGCTGATGCAGTTTTATCGCGGCTTTCGACGCGATGCGCATCCGATGGCCATCATGTGCGGCGTTGTGGGTGCGCTATCAGCCTTTTATCATGATTCGACCGACATAACGGACCCGCACCAGCGGATGGTTGCCAGCCACCGCCTTATTGCCAAGATGCCGACCATTGCAGCTGCGGCCTATAAATATTCTGTGGGTCAGCCCTTCGTCTATCCAAAGAACGACCTAAGCTACACGGGAAATTTCCTGCGAATGACATTCGGCGTTCCGGCCGAGGATTATTACGTAAATCCGGTCGTCGAAAAGGCACTGGACCGGATTTTCATCCTTCATGCCGATCATGAACAAAATGCGTCAACCTCGACGGTTCGTCTCGCCGGATCCTCTGGTGCGAACCCGTTTGCCTGCATTGCAGCAGGAATTGCCTGTCTTTGGGGACCGGCGCATGGCGGCGCGAACGAAGCCGCGCTCAACATGTTGCGTGAGATTGGCACTCCTGACAGGATACCCCATTATATTGAGCGGGCGAAAAACAAGGATGATCCATTCCGACTGATGGGATTTGGCCACCGCGTTTACAAAAACTATGACCCCCGGGCGACTGTGATGCAAAGCACGGTGCGCGAGGTATTCAAGGCGCTTAACGTTACTGATCCCGTTTTCGAAGTGGCGCTCCAGCTTGAAGAAATGGCCCTTAGTGACCCCTATTTCATCGAGAAGAAGCTGTTTCCCAACGTAGATTTCTATTCTGGCGTGATCCTTTCCGCGATCGGCTTTCCGACGACCATGTTTACAGCGCTCTTCGCTCTAGCCCGCACGGTCGGGTGGGTTGCACAGTGGAACGAGATGATTTCCGATCCGGATCAAAAGATTGGCCGCCCTCGTCAACTCTATACCGGCCCGCCCGAACGGGATTATGTTCCGGTCGGCAAGCGCTAGTCCGGCTTCGTGAGCGGCAGGGTGAGCACAAAGCGCGCGCCCTGCCCCGGAGCACTATCAACAGTAATATCTCCGCCCATCGCGCGTGCGAGTCGGCGCGAGATGAAAAGGCCCAATCCGCTACCTCCCGGCTCGGACGCATCGACCCTTTCAAATTTCTCGAAGATGCGACTCTGATCCTCGATCGGAATGCCTTTGCCCTGGTCTGCAACAATCACGGCGGCAAGATCTCCCTCTCGCTCCGTCCTGAGCCAAATGCTTGAGCCCTTGGGCGAATATCGCACGGCGTTGGCAATCAGGTTGACCATAATTTGGAGCACGCGCCGGAACTCTCCCTGTGCCTCAAGAATTTCGTCACTTGGCGGAAGATCAATGCGCACGCCGCGATCCGCAGCGCGCACGCCAAGTAATCCTGCCGCACGCCGGGCGATATCTACCAAGTCGACATTCTCGGGGTCGATCCGGAAATCGGGACTTTCAACGGCCTGAAGATCGACCAGATCGTCGACAAGACCCAATAGATGGCGGCCGGCTGCCGAAATATCACTCGCATAATCGACATAGTCATGACGCAAGGGGCCTCCCCCTTGGCCACTGATCGAATCTGCGTTGGTAATGATCCGGGCAAGCGGAGTTCGCAGCGCCGTTTCGAGCCTTCGAGCAAAACCTTCATCAACGACACCCTTGGGAACTCCAACAGCCCTGTGAGGCTCAAAGCTACGCTCGACCAGACGATATCCTCCCGAGAACCCCGAAAAGTCGCCCGACGGGGCGAACTGCAACTCCCCATACAACCAAAGCCGCACGCCAGGAATATTTCGCAATTCGACCAGTTGTGCAGAAAAAAATTGCTGCTCTGCGATGGCCGTAAGGATGGGCAAGTCACCCTCATCGTCCTCGAGCAACCGAAAGAATCTTGTCAAAGGCTGGCCCAATGCCACTGCCGTATCCACTCCGGAAAGCGAGATGAGTTCGGGCGAGATCTCCGTCAAACGCAATTGCGCGTTGCATGCCCATTCGCCATCGCTTTCCAGTTTCGCAAAGCTGCGTGCGCGATCGGTGGCGAGGCGAGAATCCGCAGTGGCCAACGGCCGCTCGTTCCAGCCCGCAATCGCTAGATCTATTCGATCACCGGCTGGCTGCGCACGCACCCAAAGATCGAGATCGCGCTCACCGTCAGCGGCGACAACACCACGCGAGACGAGTATGCCCAACGTCCTTGCCAATCTCGCAAGTGCGGCAATTTGTGGGACCGCAAGGATGCCTCCTTCTTGCCCTCCCGCGCCCAATTGAAGTGCAAGCAGCCGTGGATCCGCGGAGACCAGCCGTCCCTGCCGGTCGACCGTGCCGTTAGCGATCAGCGTTTGATCCACCGTCATCGGAGGATGCTTACCGATAGAGGAGCGCGCGCTGCCATTGCGAAGCTTTAACCCAATCATGGTTAAAAGGTGCTAAATCAGCCTGGACGTCGCACAAGCCAGAATTGGGTAAGCACAGCGTGGGCAACTGCAGTCATCAGGCCGAAGACTGGCTGGCCTATCAAACTGGCCACAAGCATCTCCAAAGCGATCAGATCTGCATCTGCATACCATGCCTCCCCCACATTGAAACGCGGCTGAAGGAGAAGCGCGATCCCAGCCCACAAGGCAAGCACAAGCGGCCCCCAACCGAGCCCCGGCACGTTAAGCGACCATCCCGCAAGACCCAGAAGAGCAACAACAACTGGCAATCTCGCCTCCGCGATCCTTCGCAAGACCCTATCGGGTTGGGCACCGATATCGGCCATGATTTCAGCCGCCGTGGCCGGAAATCCAGCCAATAGGTAAAGTCCAAAGGCCGTCGCCACCCAGCCCATTGCGGCTGCCAGCATCGAGAACCCCATCAATCCCATTGGCAAAAGTGCCAAAATATCGGGAGGGATATTTCTGCCGATGAGCCGGGAAAGAATGAGCCGGACGACGGGCCGAACAATTTGGGAATGCCAGAATTGTCCATTTCCTTGCCCATCATTATTGGCAAGGGCATTCGCGACTATCTGGGCACCTTGCTCGTCCTGGACCAGCGCCAATCCGCTTCCTTCACAAGGCAATCTTTCTGCACCCGCCTGGAGCGCCGCGCGAAGCAGCGTCGGGCCCAGTGTCCAGTCTCCGAGTATGGCAGCTGTTTCACGGAGCAGCTTACCATTTAACAGCGCCAGACCGCCCCATCGATCCAGTGCGTCAATCCGCTCAAAATGTGCGGTTTGCGGGGCATCCCGCAGCGTCAGCAACGTGAGTTCCGTTTTCTTTACAAGCGCTTCGACAAGCGACCGGCTTGCAACAATTCCTCCCGCGAACACAATCAATCGCTCTTCGGGATGAATGCGATCAGCAACCTCATTGGCATCGCGCGCAATATCGATCTCGATGCCATCTGCCCTGAGCCGATCAAATGCAGAAACCAGAAGAGCTGGAATGCGATCGACCAATACAACAATGTGGCCAGCCCCGCAGGCTCGGGCGACGCGGACCTGATATTCAATCAAGGTCTGGCCAGCGACAGGCAAGAGGCTACGTGATGG